>CAZFPQ010000085.1:0-22395 GCA_964521065.1 uncultured Bacteroidia bacterium
GAGTTAAGGGAGTTAAGGGAGTTAAGGGAGTTAAGGGAGTTAAGGGAGTTAACAATCTAATTATCAATCATTTAACTTCTTAACTTTTTTAACTATTTAACTTTTTAACTCCTTAACTTTTTCCTCCCCCCCTCCTTCTACCCAATTGCTCAACCTAGCCTTTCCAATATCCATCCTGCGACCAATTGGTGCACATCTTCCCGCTGTTCATCGTGGTGTACTTCATGAAAAGCTCCCTCAAAAGAATGAAAGCTCAGGTCAGAACCTCCTGCCGCATCCACAAATTCCTGGCTTGCCTCACTAGAAGTAATGGGGTCTGCGGAGCCATGATAAGTCAATAGAGGCAAAGTCCAATCACTGGCATTTTTTAAAGCGTATTCCCCTCCTTGGGTTACCGCCATGTACAGTCCAGGGCTGACGGAATCATGGATGAGCTCATCGGCCTGGTAACGAGTGACTTCGCTGGATATCCGTGAAATCCCCTTCGCATCCAATTTGGAAGACTGGGTAAAGGAAGGCCAAATATTATACATAGTCTTGGCCAAGAACAGATCAAAAGCAGAAGGCTGAAATGCAAGGCGAAACCAAGGCGAGGATAGAATCACTCCTGCGAGAGCAGGCTTCCGTTTTAGCACAAAATTTGCGACCAAATTGCCCCCCATGCTATGTCCCATCAAAAAAAGAGGAAGGTCTGGGTATTGAGATTTTGCATGGGCCAGCAAGGCCGCCAAACTATCCAAGGGTTGATCTGCTCTGGGAAAGTGTCCGCGCTTACCACTTGACTTTCCGTGGCCCAACCAATCCATGCCCACCACCGCGATGCCTTGGGAGCTTAAGCTTTCGGCCAACAGGTCGTATCGCTGGATATGGTCCCCGTGCCCATGCACCAATGCCAAAACTGCCTTAGCATTTGGGGCCTCCCAGGTATGTCCATGTAAAACTTCTTGAGGGGTGAGGGAAAGAGAAAAACTCGCCATAAGTAGGATCCTTTGGCAGGAAAGCTATACATTTTTCTCTGGAAAACGCAGCATCTTTTGGCGTCATTTAGCAAGAAAACCCGACCCAAAAGAGGGATTTGGCAACATTTCCCAGTCGTTTGGGAGAAGTTTGAGGTCACTCAGCTTAAAAACGAAGCCATTCGTAGTGAAAGTGTTCCATTTGTTTCACAAGCGAACAAGTAATTGTCCGTAAATGAACAATGTCAAACTTGCCATATTTCATAAAAAACTGATATTCAGCAACTTTAAGCATGGTATGTCTTTTGGAACAATAAGGGCACAACACACTCTGACGTGGTACTGTGGTTACATCTAACTATTATCATTATGAGTACCCCCATCACCACGTTTTCTCATTGGGATTTTAAGCGTCCTGTCTCTATCAGCGACGAACTGCACAACCGGGTAACACTCAACAGAATTGAAGGACCACAATCCCTTCAATTGCGACACTACACCATTTATCTAATCCTAAGTGGTGAGGGAAGGTATCAAGCAGGATTCCAAAAATGGAACCTGGGTCCTGGACAATATCTGATTGTAAATGCAGACCAATCCCTTAAGATTGCTCCAACTTCAGGAGAAGAGCTAGCTGTATTGGCGGTTGAAGTCACCCCCAAAACCCTTCGGGAACACTTCTTAAGCTTACTAGATCCGGCAGAGTTGGTCACGATGCAGCCATTTCTTGGTACTGAAGAAGCCATTGAGCTCTGTCAGGGAGCACATCAAGCACAAACAGGCCCCTTAGGTGAGCGTCTTCCAAGTATGATCAGCCATCCGGTCATGCCATTAGACCGCTTTGCAGAAGCAGAATGGATCGATATCCTCACCCGGCAATTGTGCATGGCTCAACTAGAGGCCTATCAACAAATGCTTAACCTCACCAGTGCAAAGCTTTCTACCAAGAAAGAACTCCATCGGAGATTGTGTCAGGCCAGGGCCTATATGCACAACCACTTAGATGAGGTACTTGATTTGGACACCCTCTCTCAGGTAGCCTGCTTATCCAAATACCATTTCATTCGCTTATTCAAGGAAGCCTTTGGTCAAACCCCTCGTCAATACTTGATTGCTCAGCGCCTAGAGCAAGCCAGTAGTTTGTTGGTGCACACCCAAAAGACTTTCCATGAGATATGTCAAGAAGTGGGACTCAAGGATAGCAGTTCCTTCGGACGCTTGTTCAAGCGTACTTTTGGGGCTACTCCTCATCTGTACCGCCAAATGAACGCAGCTAGCTAGCTTGCATCACGGAGTAAGCCGCGACCAAAAATCCTCCTCCATCGAGGACGCATCTATTTCGACGCATATCCAAAGCGGTCGGCCCCCATTTTCCGGAGGTGCCGATCGCTTTTCCCATGTTGCTAGATCTGGTTTTAGCACGGACTCAGCCAGGGCTAAGTCCCACATAATCCAGGTACCTTCGGCCTCTACGTGATCCCAACGCTGGGACAACAAAGGCGCCCACCCCTCAGATAGGCTGGCCAAACCAGATTGGGTCCGTAGCCGATCCATTACCAACGCTCCGGCCACACTGGCGGGGACTATCCTCAGGTCTAAATTCTCCCAGGCGAGGAGCAGGTCAAGCGCATTGAGATCATTCCTGGCATTAAACTCATTTTTATCCCAAACTCCCTCCTCGACCTCATACTGCATAGAGAGGATATAGGCTTGGACCCTGGGAGCCAGGTCAGGGCGCTTGAGCAAGGCTACCGCTAAGTTGGTGACAGGCCCCAAACAAAGAACCGCCAATTGTTCTCCATCCTCGAGGCTATCCAAGCTGCGGATCATGGCCTCAGAAGCGGGGTTATCGGGTATAGGCGCTCCCTCATAGAATCCCCACGCATAGCCAAGGGGGCGGTCGCTTCCCTCAGGATGCAGCAAACTTTCCCTGTCCAACTCCCCCAGCAACTCTAGGTTCAGCTTTTGAGACAAGGCCTGGGTGTTTAGACTGGGAACGGGTTCCCGATGCCAAAGGCTATCTGATAGCAGAAAGGCATTTTGAAAGTGGGAGGATGAAAGCCCTAGCACCTTGTGCCTGGTATCTTTCAAGGTTCTCACAATGGCGTAAAAGTCATCCATCTCGTTGCCTGTATCAGCATCGATCCAAATTAAAGTGGGTGTATCAGAGGGGCTTTCTAATTGATGACAGCCGCCAATTCCCCCAAGCGAAAGGGCTAGCAACCCAAGAAATGTGGCACGCTTACCCATTTTTCTTTTGACCATTCCAGTAAAATCCCAGGCCCAGTACCGCCAATAGAGCGATAGCCAAACCACCAAATTCTCGCGCTTGCTCAATGTAGAGGTAATCATTTTGCATTCCTTCAGAGAGTCCGATGCCATCTTTATTGGTCAAAAACTCCCAAGCCCCTTGTGCATAGACCAGCATCCCCACCAACAGAACCAACGCCAAGCCCCATGCAGCCCAGGTCAGCCTTCTGCCCAAAAAAGCAAGCAGGAAAAGACCAGAGACCGATAGGTACAGCAGTATCCAGGGCAAACTGTCGGGATCATTCCATTGAAAGAAGGCAAACAAGGCAAATAATACCGAAAGGATAAGGGTGCTAATTCTTTTTATCATAGGGCTGAATCTTTTTAATATTAAGACTGAATCATTAAGCGCTTGTAACCAGTAAAACAAAGGAGCATAAGCAGAGGAATTCCTCTTGAAATTATTGGCGAAAATTCGCTTTTTGCGGAGAATTTCACCATTTCATCTACCGCCTGATCAATGCCGACTCTGGAAAAGGGAAATGGTCTTGGTTGGCTTAATGTCATACATGAATTTACCTTAAAATTCCTTGTTCCTATGGATAAAACTACCGAGTTAAATGAAACTGTAGAAATAAAAATCGAAGGTAAAAGCCTTGAGCTCCCGGTTGTCACCGGTACCTATCAAGAAAAGGCCATCGATATTTCCAAGTTGAGGGCTCAAACGGGTTACATCACATTGGACATCGGTTTCAAAAACACTGGATCCACGGCCAGCAGCATTACCTACATCGATGGAGCCAATGGCATCCTAGAGCACCGTGGTTATCGGATTGAACAACTGGCTGACCAAGCTACCTTTTTAGAAGTAATCTGGTTGTTGCTGAAAGGCGAATTGCCCACTCAGTCAGAACTAGACGGATTCAAATCAGAGCTAAAGGCGGCTGAGGGATTGCCAAGCGGTGTGCGCGCCATCCTAGACGCTATGCCCGACGAAACCCACCCCATGGGAATGTTGGGAGCAGTGCTGAACGTACTTACGGGTTACTTCCCAGAAGCTACTGATTCATGGAGCGACGAAGAGGTACGCTGGAACACCATGCTACGTGCCTTAGCCTTCATGCCAGAGATTACTGCCAATATTTATCGTCGGCAGAAGAAGCTAGCTTACATCGCTCCTAAAGCAGAACTGGGATATGTAGAAAACTTCATTCACATGATGTTTGGCGAAGTAGATGCCCAGGTCGCCGAAGCTTTGGATACCCTGTTGGTACTTCACGCAGACCATGAACAAAACTGTTCCGCTGCTACAGCGCGCTTTGTCGGAAGTTCCCGGGTCAATCTATTTGCCTCCCTTGCTGCGGCAAATAATGCTTTGTGGGGGCCTTTGCATGGGGGAGCCAACCAAGCGGTATTGGAAATGTTGGCCGCCATCCAGGAAGATGGAGGTGATGCAGATAAATACATCGCCAAAGCCAAAGACAAAGCAGATCCTTTTCGCCTCATGGGCTTTGGACACCGGGTATACAAGAATTATGACCCACGGGCCAAAGTGATCAAGAAGTACGTAGATATTGTACTGGGGCAGCTGAACAAGGATGACGAATTGGTCGACATCGCCAAAAACCTAGAAAAGGCCGCCTTGGCCGACAGTTATTTCGCTGATCGTAAGTTGTTTCCTAACGTAGATTTTTACTCTGGCATCATCTATCAAGCCATGGATATCCCCGTAAACATGTTTACGGTGATGTTTGCGTTAGGTCGTCTTCCTGGCTGGATGGCTCAATGGCAGGAAATGCGCAGCAATAACGAACCCATCGGTCGTCCCCGTCAGGTTTACATTGGCGAGACCTCCCGAGATTATCAAGACATCTCAGATCGTTAATTGAAGACGAGGATTTCTCCAAACTGGGAGACATAAGATCAATTTGGTATATTTGCCGGGCTTGCGAACAAGCAACGCCCGGCCTTGTTTTTTATTCTGAGCCGGGCAAGTTCTGGGGTAAGGACGCTGACAGAGTTAAACTTGACAATCTTGCTTGACCTTTTGTACAAATCTTTAACCAAGAGAAACCTCCCCTAACTTGCTCTGATAGGTTTTTCTTGCGTGTTTTCGAACAAAATCACTACACAATCTTTGTCAATTTATTTTCTCGGCGTTCCTTAATGAAAGATTTTATTACCTTGAGGTAATCCAACTGTGAGCTTATGATGCAGAATAACATCTTTGACTTCGAAAGGCCCATCATCGAATTGGAGAGCAAATTGGAGGAAATGCGGCGAATTGCCGATGAGAATGGAGTAGAATTGAGTGCGGCGGCCGAGGAGTTGGAAAACAAGATAGAAGACCTAAAAACCAACATATACCGCAACCTGAGCCGTTGGCAAAGGGTTCAGGTTTCTCGCCATCCAGAGCGTCCTTATAGCCTCGATTACATTGAGCACGTGTGTGACGAGTTTATCGAGTTGTTTGGAGATCGCAACTTTAAGGATGACAAGGCGATGATTGGGGGTATTGGCCGCATCGCAGGCCGACCCGTCATGATTGTGGGTCAGCAAAAAGGGAGAACGACCAAGCAGCGCCAATACAGGAACTTTGGCATGCCCAATCCTGAAGGATACCGAAAAGCCCTCAGGATGATGAAGCTAGCCGAGAAATTTAGCCTCCCCGTCCTTTGTTTGATCGATACACCAGGGGCTTTCCCAGGTTTAGAGGCAGAAGAACGAGGCCAAGGTGAGGCCATTGCAAAAAACCTCATGGAGATGGCCGCGCTGAAAGTGCCCATTATTTGTGTGGTGATCGGAGAAGGTGCTTCTGGAGGAGCCTTAGGTATTGGAATTGGTGACCAAGTGTACATGATGGAAAACACATGGTATTCGGTCATCTCCCCAGAATCTTGCTCCAGCATCTTGTGGCGCAGCTGGGACAAAAAAGAGCAAGCGGCCGAGGCCCTTAAGCTTACAGCGACGGACAACCTTAGGCTCGGCATCATCGATGGCATCATTGATGAGCCCATGGGTGGTGCCCACAAAAATCCTGAACAAGCTTACCAAAACATCCGCGAAAAGTTGATAGGAGATCTAGATCGGCTAGGTGAGTTGTCTCCCGCAGAGCTCATCCCGCAGCGAATCGCTAAGTTTTCGCGTATGGGAGTAGTAGAGGAGCGGATAACGCAAGAAGCTGAGCTAGAACTAGGAAAAAAAAAGATGAATGAGGAGGCCCTTCCCATTCCTCAGCCTGACCCGACCGAAGCGGGTAAGTAATGAATACCTAAAAAACTATTAGCTCGTGGCCTATCCGCCACGAGCTTTTTTTATTTTATCCCGCCTAAACCCCAGTTCATCCCACGCAGTTGCCCAAGCTCTAGCAGCCTCCTTTCTTGAGGAAAAGAACCTCAAATCATTAAGAGCCATGCAAAGAATATTGCTCACCAGTCTTCTTGCTTTTACCTGCCTCTTGACCTTTGGTCAGAGTCGTCTTTATGTAGATGTAGACCATTATTCTAAAAAACGTATCAACCGTGTCCAGAAAAACATGGAGTTGAGGATAGGACCTGATCAAGTGCTTAAACCAGGGGTCGACAGTAGCTATACCAATTTTTTATACTTCGACCTTCCTCCTACTCAAGATCAGTCACCTTTTGAAGGAAAGCTATTTTTCTGGAATAATTCTCTTGACCTGAGCCTCCCGGCCGATGACACCTTGTATCTGCTCACCACAGATGAGGGAGACTACTTTCCTCACGACGCAGAAATATGGACCTATGAAGAGCTCAAGACCTTATTCATTGAAGCCAAAAAGGCCAAAGCGACAGAAGAAGACCCTTATGACCCCCAGGAGTTTCAATTCGTCAAGGGGATCCGTAGCATGAGTAGAATGGTTAATACTGCGCTTGCGTATCATTACCAAGAGTCAGAAGAGCGGGTGGATCGCATGGAAGAGATAGGTAATGCCCTTTATTGGGTTTTACTGGGAATTCTAGGTATCTGCCTTTTGGGCCTGATGGTGTCACGAATTCGCTTGCAGCAAGAGGAGATCCCCCCTCGTACCTGGCTCCAGGCTGAGCGACGATTTAGCCAGTTGATGTACCTGGTAATAGCCATATTAATCATGCACGTGGCCATGTACCTCGATTTTGAAATCATTTCTCTGAATGGGAATCCTGGCTACGTAATGGAGTTGAATACTTTTGCTGAAATATTGTTGGGGATGTTGATCCTGTCTTCATTTGTCCTCAACGCGGCCTACTTAGTTCCCAATTTCCTGGTGATACGTGACTACCGAGGATACTTTTTAAGAGCTGCAGCTTTGTTGGGCATCTCATTGTCTCCGTTTATTTTAATGAATGATTGGTTGCTTCAAACACACATTGCCTGGGTGGATGGGCGCTGGGTTTTCCACCATTTTGAACGCGACCAAGATCTTGATCCCATGGCCTTTCCAGCCTTTTGGTGGATTCTTAGCAGCTTGCTCGTTTCCACCTTCATGACCATCAATCGCCGGTTCATCAACCAGCGAATCCAAGATTTACAGAGAGAAAGCAGTCGATTGAGTGCAAATCTTCGCCAACTACAGGCCCAAATCAGCCCCCACTTCTTCTTTAACAGCCTGAACAGCGTTTATGGCTTTGCTCTACAGGAGGAAAGTCCTCGCACGGTAGAAGCCTTAGAGAAGCTGAGCAGTTTGATGCGCTTTGCTATCTATGACGGAAACCAGGCCTTCATCCCCTTGAGCAAAGAAATTGAATACCTGAGTGATTATGTGGATATGCAAAAACTCAGACTAGACCCTAAGCATCATGAAGTGAAGTTTGAGATTGCCGATTACCCTTCTGGTGCCAAAATCGCACCCTTGCTCCTGATCAACCTCATTGAGAATGCTTTCAAGCATGGCTTGAGCATGCGTGAGACCTCTTTCATTCATATCTCTATCCGTACGAATGGCTATGAATTGGAACTACGGGTCAGCAATAGTGTCCACGCTAAGATGGATATACAACCAGGTGGGGTGGGGCTTACCAATGTCCGCCAAAGACTAGACCTCCTTTATCCCAATGCCTATCATTGGCAAACCGAGCAAGATGAGCAGCAATATGAAACCTTACTCAGGATACAACTTGATCAGGCTCGCATGGAGGTTTGAGTAGATTCCAGGAGGATGAGAGGACATCTATTTCAAAGAAGGATTGCCTCTCGTCCCCTAGATATCCCCTTCATACAGCTTTACCTTTACTCAACTTCCCTATTTCAACCTGCCTATGCTTAGAGCTATTGCGATAGATGACGAACCTCAAGCCCTAGAGGTAATCCGAAAATTGGCTGAAAAGATTCCCTTCCTAGAAATGGAAGCTACTTTCACCGACGCGTTGGCGGCACTTTCCTTTCTATCTACTCAGCCTATAGGCCTGATATTTTTAGACATCAAAATGCCGGATATCAGTGGGCTAGATTGGCTCAGAGGCTTAGACCAAGCTCCGGCGGTAATCTTCACCACCGCTTACTCTGAGTATGCGGCCGAAAGTTATGAGTTAGAAGCGGTCGATTATTTGGTAAAACCCATTGGTTTCAATCGCTTCTTGAAAGCGGTAAATCGCGCGGCTAAGCTCCAACAGACCCAGAGGCCAGCTTTTACCTTTCTTAAGAGTGGACATGACTATTATCGGGTGGATTTTCAAGATTTATTATATGTACAAAGTGCCACCAACTACGTGGACTTCTTCCTGACTAACCAAAGAATCACCACCCGAATGACGCTTGGCGAGGCCCTAGATATATTACCAGACAATTTTATTCAAGTACATCGATCCTTTGTTGTCAACTTAAAAAAGATAGACCAAGTGATTCATAATCATGTAGTTATACAAGATCAGCGCATTTCCGTGGGGCAACGGTACAAGGATACCTTGATGTCCTATCTAGGGTAACTAGTCCTTCCAGACTAGGTTAGTTAAAGCTGGATATCAAAGGACGAAGCAATAGCTATTTTTCGGAAAGTCGGCTATCAGTATCTATTTGCAAGAGGAATATTCACTCATGAGTATTACCCTCTATTTATATCAAAAGGGGCTATTATTTGATGCTCACTTATAACCTCTGCTAAAAAAAGGTAAATCCTTGACCAAATAAACAAGGAAAATAGCAGTTGGCCCGAGCTCTAGGGAAGGGGTAATTCATAAACTATACATTTGTTCAAACTATATTTTACTCTCGCACTTCTCTAGAACCCCTAGCTAGAAATGGACCTTCATCGCATCAAACAGATGGCTGAGGCAGGTAGTCTCGTGCCTGCTCTGTCATACTTATCTCATTGGCTTGCACCTGGAGATCCTCAGACTTTCACAAAAGTCCAGGAGATCATAGACACCTATCCGCGTGCCTCCATCAAAGAGCAAAAAGACCTGTGGGTAAAAGTATGGGAGTATGTACAACAGCTATCTTCCCAAAGCAAAACCTTCCTCAATCAATTCCAGCAGGGAGAAAGTTACCTTGATCAAGGCGAATGGATTAAGGCATCCCGTGCATTCAAAAATGCCGTTCAGCTTCATCAGCCTAGGTACCAGGTCAAGATCTCACAGCTACAACAACGCCTCCAACAGGCGGATTTAGCTCAAGAGATGGCCGCACTGATCGAATCAGCGAATGAGGCATACTTAATCAAAGATTGGGAAAAGGCGTTGATTAGCTTTAGGCAAGTTCTCTCTATTCACCAACAAGACCTAGGAGTAGACAAAGATGAGCTACGAGAAGTAATTAGAAAATGTGAACGCGGATCAAACTTCCAACAATATTACCTGGGTATTCAACGGGCCCTGGCTCAGAGGAATATTCCTCAGGCCAAGGGCTTGTTGGCTCAAGCAATTTCATTTTGGGAACCGGACTTTGAACCTTCTAAAGATGTACTGATCTTAGAGCTGGAGCAGCTCTCGGGAGAGATGGTCCCTGCTCAGACTTGGTATCAAAGCGCCAAGATGAAGTTAGCCATCTTGGGCTCTACCCTACTCCTCGCAACCTGGGGAGCTTGGGCTATGTTTGAAGCCTCACAAAAACCTGATGCTACCTACACCTCGACTACCCAAGTGGTTGAAGGAGTCCCGTCAAAATTTAATACATCTCAAAAGGAAAGGCTAGTTGATACCTTGCAAGCGCCAATAGATTTGCAGGATGAAATGCCCTTGGAACCCAACTTATTGAAAGAAGCTAGCTTAGACGCTATCCCAGACTCTAGCGAAGAATTGGAAACACCCCTCGTGTTAACTGAAGAAGTAGCCCCAAATATCGAGGAGGAACCCCTTTTAGCAACTGATTCAAGCGTTGGGGCTGATATACAGTCGATAAAAGCCACATCTTCAATTGATTCAATTGTCCCGGAAGAGGAGCCAGAACGTATTTCTATCGAGGATATTCCCAGTACGCTGACCGCCCCTGAACCAGCCGTGCCATTGGAGCCTTTCTCTTATGCTGACCAGATGCCCTCTTTTCCAGGAGGAGAATCCCAACTCAGCATCTTCCTTAAAAACCACGTCGATTATCCCGAATTGGCCCGTGAAAACGCGATCCAAGGTACCGTTTACGTGCAGTTTGTGGTACAAGCCGATGGCAGCTTAAACCAGGCCCGGGTAGTTCGAGGTATTGGCTTTGGCTGTAATGAGGAGGCGCTACAAGTAGTTCAAGAAATGCCCCAATGGTTACCGGGCCAGCATCAGGGCCAAGTAGTTCCTGTGACTTATACCCTTCCGGTCATTTTTAAACTTCAATAATGATTCCCTTTTTTCGGTTCCTGTTTACTCTTGCCACTTTTTTTGTGGGCATGGTCACCCTCCATGCCCAGACCACCCTCAAGGGGGTCGTGTTTGACGCTGAGTCTCAAGAGACCATCATCGGAGCACAGATACGGATCCCTGGCCACTCTGTCGGGGCTGCTACAGACTTTGATGGGCAATTTTATCTCCAAACAGATCTGGAGTCTCCTTTCACCTTAGAAATAAGAAGCCTTGGATTCGAGACGGTCTTACTTCAGGTAGAAGAACAACAACTCGATTCCTTGCTTATTGCCATGTTCCCTACTACTCGAGCAGAAGAAGAACTAGTCATATCAGCCTCACGCCTAGAAGAATCTCTTCTTAGTACGCCTACAAGTATTGAAAAAGTGGACCTACTTGAATGGAAAGCTTTGCCTGGCTTTGATCCATTTATCAGCCTTAGTCAGTTTGGAGGCATTCAAGTCAACCAAGGCTCCATTACCTTTCCCTCCATCAATACCCGTGGATTTGCTGATGCCCAAAATTTTCGCTTTCTCCAGTATGCTGACGGCATGGACCTTACTCCACCAGGCTTGGGATACACGTTTGGAAATATAGGTGGGCCTAATAACCTTGACCTTCGCTACATCGAGGTATTGCCAGGGCCCGGATCGGCACTTTATGGTCCAAATGCATTCAATGGCATGCTATCAGTGACGTCTAAGGATCCATTTTCCTACCCAGGACTAAGTTTAGAGCTCCGCGCAGGATTGACGAATCAAGAAAACATGGGAAGTTTCCCCCTACTCAATGGCAACCTACGATACGCCAAGGTCCTAAATCCTAAGTGGGCATTTAAAATTACTGCATCGGTCCTTTCTGCTCATGACTGGGAGGTCGATGACCAAAGCTACCATATTACCCCTACTCGGACTCCGATTGCAGATCAGCTCCTAAGCATACCGAGCAACAACCCCATTTTTGATGCGGTGAGTCGCTATGGTGATGAGGTACTGGTACCCGTAGCTATAGGCCCCGATTCATTGATCCAAGTCAGTAGGACCGGTATCGCGGAAAAAGATCTAGTGGATTACAACAGCCAAATCGCAAAGCTTGGGGGAGCTATCCACTTCCGCCCCAGGGCTGGAGTAGAAGCAATTTACGACGTGAGGTTCTTTCAAGCTGATGCTATTTTAAGACATACCACTGTTTATCCACTTAGAAACATTCAGTATCTAGCCCAGAAGCTGGAACTAAAAGGACCCGATTTTCAGGTAAAGGCCTACTACTCCGCAGAGGATGCCAAAGATTCCTATGCTTTGTTAGGTACGGGAGCCTTTATTCAGGAGGGACTCAAAGCCTCGACCATTTGGGCGGGTGACTATGGAACGGCTTATCGTGGGGAAGTTCCAGGCATAGAGGCTGGCGACCACCAAGCGGCACGGCTGTTTGCAGATCGCGACATTCCTGGTCCTGGAAATGCCCAGTTCGATGCCCTGCGCGAGGCCAGCTTGAGCAGTCCAGATATTTTGTCAGGAGGGTCTCGCTTTATTGACCGTTCTAGTATGTTACACGTGGAAGCGGTGTACGACTTTAAGGACAAAATCCCCTACTTTAACCTCCAAGAAGGTATTAGCTATCGACAGTATTTTCTTCGCTCAGAAGGACAATTATTTAACGATGGGAGTCAAGGATTCAACGGGGTCATCCCAGTTATGGAATACGGAGCATTTGCCCAAGCTTCTCGGAGTTGGTGGCAGGAGAGGATCAATTTACGTGCCTCCTTGCGCCTAGATAAGAATCAAAACTTTGAAGGACAGGTCTCACCTCGAATTAGCTTAACCTTCGCACCCGACCAAGAAAAGAAGCACAACTTTCGGGTAGCGGCCCAGACCGGCTTTCGCAATCCCTCCCCACAAGAATCTTATATAGCTCTAGACATCGGAGAAGCCATCATCTTAGGAGGCACCATGGATAACATTGAAAATTATAAACTCCAGACTCCTGAGGGACAAATAATCAATGGGAGAGAAATCCACTTAAACTTAGTGTCCATACCTAGTCTTGCAGCTTTTCAAGCCGGAGGGGGAAGTGATCCCAGTGTATTAGAATTTTTACGCTTAGACTTTCTCAGACAGGAGCAGATCTCCACAATCGAATTAGGCTACCGTGGCGCATTGTTCAACCGAATCTTTGTTGACCTAACGGGCTTCTATAACCGCTATCAGGACTTTGTCACCCGGAGCTTGGGGTATTCTTTGGAGGCAGGGCGCGCTTTCTCAGTCTACACCAATTTTGATGCGCCCATCTATGCTTATGGGGCAGACGCTCGGATTGAATACCAGGATGAACGTGGCTATCGGGTTCGTGCTTCATATGTATTCAATCAGTTCGATGCAGAAGAAGCATTAAGCCAAAACTCTAATTTTTTTCCGGGTTTCAATACCCCTAATCATCGCATTAGCGCCATGGTGAGCAATTTGGATGTATACCAAGGATTAGGCTTTAGTTTAGCCTATCGCTGGCAGGATGCCCTGCTGTGGCAATCTCCATTTGGCCAAGGAGAGATTGCTGCTTACGCTGTGATCGATGCAAACCTCTCCTACCATATTCACGCTGTAAAAACCGTGCTTAAGCTGGGGGCCAACAATCTATTAAATCAAGGGTACCAAACCATGTACGGGGGGCCCATCATCGGTGCACAATACTATTTGAGTCTAACTTTTGATGAATTGCTACGCTAACAAAAGCACTAGAATCTGGCGAGGTAATAGCTTAATTACATAAGTAGGTGAACCGAAGAAGTCAGGATATAGGATTATTAAGAAGTAAAAAAAGTAATCAAGCGGAATCTAGAAGAAGATAGAAACTCATCAACCTCCTTAACTCTCCGTACTTTGGGGGCCTCGACACCTCATTATCGGTCTTGTTATGGGTATCTTTCTAAAAGAAAGGCTACAAACCGAGTCCCCCCCTTTCTTGATAAATCAGGAAAGGGGGGCCATTTGATTAAAGCCCTAAGCTCTACTTAAGCACTTGGACAGGAGAAACCGAAATAAGGAGGTATGGGCTATGAATACAAGTATAAATGAATACAGCAACATACCCCTTACTCCCGTAAACCGACTTCCGTTTTTCTTCTCGCCTCCTACTTAAAATTACTTCCAATTCGCCAAATAAGTCTCGGCCTGCTGGAACACATTCTCTCCGGTGTATCCCAATTTTTCGTCTAGGACTTTGTAGGGGGCAGAATGGCCAAAGTGATTCAGCCCAATGCTCTTTCCTCGTGGTCCAACCAAGCCCCGTAGGGTAACGGGTAATCCTGCAGTCAACCCAAGGGTAGGAAGGTCGGCAGGTAACACCTCGGCTTGGTAAGCCGGATCCTGCTGGCGGAAACGCCCTTCACTCGGTGCACTAACCACACGCACAGTCAGGCCCTTGCGCTCGCGTAGCAGCTTGGCTCCTTCTACCAAGGTCGCTACTTCTGAGCCGTTGGCGACGAGCACCAAATCAGGCTGATCGCCCCCTTTTTCTACGATGTATGCTCCTTTTTCAGCCTGTAAGGCAGCATCCCAGCGAGAAACACCCTCCTCGGTTGGCAGTTGCTTGATGCCCTGACGGCTCAGGATCAATCCGGTAGGGGTAGCGGTGTTTTCCATCGCCATCTTCCAAGCGACCGAGGTTTCGATCGCGTCAGCGGGACGCAGTACGAGGAAACCAGGCTCGCCAGCGTGTTTGTGCAGTTGTTCCAAGAGGCGAATCTGCGCCTCTTGCTCTACAGGTTGGTGGGTAGGACCATCTTCCCCCACTCGGAAGGCGTCATGAGTCCAAATGAATTTTACGGGCTGCTTCATCAGGGAAGCCAAACGCAAAGCAGGCTTCATGAAATCCGAGAATACAAAGAAGGTGGCACAGGCAGGTATTACGCCCCCGTGTAGCGACATTCCGATGGCCAGGCCGGCCATGGTCAGCTCAGATACCCCAGCCTGTAAAAACTGGCCCGAGAAATCCCCCTTGGTAAAGTGGGTCGTTTTCTTCAAGAAGGAGAGGGTTTTGTCTGAATTCGACAGATCTGCTGAGGCTACAATCATGTTTTCTACCTCGTCGGCGAAAACGGACAAGACACTTCCAGATGCATTGCGAGTCGCATCGTTTTCTTTTTGGGGAACAGCCTGATAATCCACATTGGGCACCTCTCCTGATAGAAAATGGTGAAGCTTTTGGGCCAGCTCAGGGTTCGCCGCCTCCCAAGCAGCTTGGGCTTCTTTCTTTTGAGCCGCTGCACGCTGCTTTTGGTCTAGGATCTGCTGCATATGCTCCTCCACCCCAGGGAAAAGGGCAAAAGGTTGTTCGGGATCTCCACCTAGTCCCTTGATGGTTGCAGCCAAAGAAGCCCCCGCTCCGCTTAGTGCCTGGCCATGTAATTCCACTTCCCCCTCAAACAAACTTCCATCTTCTAAGCGTACTCCTTTGCCCATCACGGTCTTACCAATGATCAAGGATGGACGATCAGTCTCAGCGATGGATTCATTGATGGCAGCGCGAATAGCATCATGATCATTACCGTCAATGGTCACCACGTGCCAGCCCCAGGCTTCGTATTTTTTTGCGGTATCTTCATTCATCACATCGCTGACCTCTGAAGACAACTGAATGTCGTTGGAATCATAAAACATGATCACATTCCCTAAGCCCAAGAAACCGGCGGTACGGCCCGCCCCCTGAGATACCTCTTCTTGGATACCTCCATCAGAGATGTAGATGAAGGTGCGGTGAGCGGTCCATTCACCAAATCGATGGGCCAAAAATCGCTCAGCAATGGCCGCGCCAATGCCAAAAGTATGCCCTTGTCCTAGAGGTCCAGAAGTATTCTCGATGCCGCGCTCCACATCCAGCTCAGGGTGACCAGGGGTCACGCTTTCCCATTGGCGAAAATTTTGGATGTCCTCAGAAGAGAATTTACCCAGTAAGTGTTGCGTGGCGTAGAGCATGGGCGACATGTGACCGGGGTCCATGAAGAACCGGTCCCTAAATGGCCAGCTCATGTCGCTTGGATCAAACTCCATGAACTCGTTAAACAGGATGGAGACAAAGTCTGCTCCGCCCATGGCTCCACCTGGGTGACCAGACTTGGCTTTTTCAACCATGGCAGCTGCCAGGATGCGGATATTATCCGCTACGCGATGTGTAAGAGATTGAGTGGTGGTAGCTTCAGACATGTTTATTTGCTATGCTTTGGAAAATGAAATGATGGAGTGATCAGTGAGTTGGAAAGATACGATTTATATTAGTGTATATCGTACACAATTTATTTTTGTTTCTTGCTTTTACCTAATAACCTTCCCAGGACTAAAGAAGTTTGGAACGATTGAGCAAAGTTTAAGGCCATGAATAAAGTCAAAAAGCATGAAATTCGTGGTGGCCACTGTCGGAAGGCAGACGAAGCGGCAAAACCTTTCATACAGAGGACGAGTTGAGCCCTTGATCGCTGACGCGACAACTTGAATCATAGCGGATATTTGAACAAATTAGCTTTTGATTAACCACTCAAATCATAAAAACATTTTATGACCCCCTCTATTGCAATCCTATGTGCCGGAGGCCCTGCTCCGGGTATCAATACGGTGATCAGTACCATTGCGAAGGTATTCTTGCGTGACAATTATCGCGTGGTGGGCATCCACGATGGCTATCAGAACCTATTCAATGGGCAAGCAGAAACGGTAAACATTGACTTTCTTTACGCTGATAGGATCTTTCCTCGGGGTGGCTCTACCCTCAGAATGAGCCGCTATAAGCCAAAGGACCATGAGTTCAATGCCGATTTTTTTACTGAGCACAACATCAAACTATTGGTGACCATTGGCGGAGATGATACCGCCTCTACCGCCAATCGCTTGACTAAGTTTCTTCGCGCCAATGACGTAAAAATCCAAAATATCCACGTCCCTAAGACCATCGATAACGATATTCCTCTGCCGGGTCGGACCCCTACCTTTGGCTTCAACTCTGCCAAAGATGAAGGCGTACGCATCGGTAACACGATTTACGAAGACGCTCGAACCTCAGGCAACTGGTTTGTAGTTTCCTCTATGGGACGCTCCGCAGGCCACCTCGCTTTTGAAATCGGGACTAGCTGCCACTTTCCTGTGACCATTATCCCAGAGATGTTTGACAAGACGGAGTTGACCTTAGATAAAGTGACTCGCCTGATCATCTCAGCCATGATCAAGCGAAAGATCGATGGAGTGCGGCATGGCGTTGCCATGGTGAGTGAAGGGATCTTCCACTTTTTGCCCGACGAGCAAATCAAAAACAGTGGCATCAATTTCACCTATGACGACCACGGCCACCCAGAACTAGGTAACGTCAGCAAGGCCCATATCTTTAACATCCTCGTTCAGCAAGAGCTCAAAAAGATTGGCCTAAAAATCAAGAGTCGCCCGGTGGAATTGGGCTACGAGCTACGCTGTACCCGCCCTGTGGCTTATGACCTCACTCTCTGTACCCTACTGGGAATGGGAGTAAGAAAACTATTCTTAGACGGCGAAACCGGTGTCATCGTGTCCACCACCTCTAAAGCAGATATCCTGGGGATTCCCCTCAAGGACCTTGAAGACGAGACAGGGAAAATTCCTCCACGTCCCGTGGACATCCATTCAGAGTTTGCCAAAATGGTTTTTGACGACTTGCATGTACTCTGTCCCCTCGACTATGATGCTGCTCGAGAGTTTGTCCCCAATCCAGAGCACTATTGCTTTTACAGCATCTTAGGATGGGAATTTAACCCCAATACGGTGCGACCCAAAGTGAGAGGGTAATGCAAATTTACCAAGGCCCGTGTGCGTTGCTTTAGATCTGAATCCGATCTAAATTCAGACATAAATAAAAAGCCTCCAGGGAGTTTTCCCGGAGGCTTTTTCATTTCCATAAAAGTTTTTTCAAGAAGGACTGCTAAGAAAATCATCACAAATAACTGACAATCATAAACTTACACACCATGCGACATAATTCAAAGCCTTTGCGACTTCATTGATAGGTAGCAATAGGGGGTTCAGCGTTGTTTTGTCACATCGAATGAGTTGAAGTCATGAAACATTCATGCCCACTCATCCGAGACCTGTCAAACCTGCAATTCAACATTTTTTTAACCCCTTTAATACCATAGCATGAAAAAGCTATCATTGATCATTGTCGCCTTCTTTATTGCCCTGCTTTCGGTCGTGCAAGCCCAAGGCAACTTCGAACTGATGAATATTGAGGTTCCACCGAATCCGGAGGATAATGCCGCACTGGTAAATCGCTGGTTTGAGGCTAAAATTGAAGGAGACATAGCAACCGTTAAATCTCTTACGGCCAAAAACTTTCAAATCTTTGGGGTGGATGCCCAGCCACCTATGAACAGAGAAATGTACCTAAAGACCTGGGAAGGCTACCTAGCCCAAAATAAAGAGCAAGGTCTCAACCAAGCCAGCGCCATCTCTTTTAAGGTCAAGGATGGCGAAATGGCCGGGGATTGGGTGATATTCACCGGAGAAGCCTACTGGACCCCAAAGCCCATGGATGAGCGGATCGTGTCTTGGTTTTGCACCTTCGCAAAAATTGAAAAGGGGAAAGTAGTCCTCGCCTACCACTTCCAGGACTCCCTTGCCTTCCTGATGCAAGCCGGCTACACCTTGAATCCTCCCAGTTGGGCTCAAGCAGGCGATAAAGAATAACCCTCCTTTAGCATCGGATCTTCTCACAAAGCGGGATCAGATTCCTCCTGGAGTCTGGTTCCCATTTTCCTGGTATCTACTCCCATCATCTCATCCTGTTCATTTCATCGAGAAAGCTATGAATCCCATATTGAAAAAAAGCCTCAAGATATTGGCCTGGGTCTTTGGCGGATTACTAACCCTGCTGCTCATCTTGGCCGCCTTCGTCCAGTTTGCTCCCGCTCCTAGTTACGAGTCTGTAGCTATCCCCACCCTGCAAGTCAAGTCCGATGATGATTTCCTGACCCACGGCAAAGCCCTTGTGCAAATGAATTGCTACGCCTGTCACGCAAATCCTGAGTCGGGTACTCTAGAAGGACAGTTTTTTGGCAAGACTCCCTTGGGTGAAGCCTACACCGCGAACATCACCCAAGATCCCACTCATGGCATTGGACAATATACTAGCGGAGAACTGTACCGCCTCCTGCGAACGGGCATCAAAAAAGATCATTCGCTGATCGTTCCATTCATGCCCAAATTCCAAAACATGTCCGAGAATGACCTCCAGGCGATCATTGCCTTCCTTCAGTCAAACGACCCAATGTTGGAGGCCTCTCGGGCCGAGCGCCCCGTAGAACTCAATCTTTTGGGCAAGGCCTTGTTAAAGTTTGCATGGAAGCCACTCGATTATCCTAGTAGTTATGCAGAAACTCCGCAACTAGCGGATACACAAGCCTACGGCCGCTATTTGGTCACCTCACAACTCCTTTGCTATGGTTGTCACTCAGCAACTCATGAGGTGGACTTGGTACAGCCTGAGCAGACTCAAGGCTACTTGGCAGGAGGCATGGAGTTCGAACCTGGTTTGGTTTCCCCCAGTTTGCGGGTTGCAGAAGGAGGATTACCGGGTTATACCATGCAGGATTTCGTTGCGGCCATGCGCCAAGGGAAAAAGCCATCAGGAGAATCGTTTCGTCCTCCTATGCATGGCTATCCCCAGCTAGATAGCCTCGAAATCGTCGCGATATGGACCTACTTGAGCAAGGTGAAGCCTCCCTCCCCTAATTAGAGCCCACAAGAGGCAAGGCTCCTTGATGCATCAATCCTGCTTTTGCATGGGTGTCACCCCGAACTGATCCTTGTAACATTTGCTGAAGTAGGCGGGGCTACCGAATCCTACTTGATAGGCTATCTCTGCGGCGGTGCCTGCCGACTGGCTCAAAAGTTGATGGGCTCGCTTGAGTCGAAGAGTTCTCAGGAAAATGGAAGGAGATTGGTCTGTCAGAGCCTTTAACTTGCGATGGAGCTGACTCCTACTCAGTCCCACTTCTCGACCGAGATCTTCTATGGTGAAGCTTTCGTCATGTAAATAGTGCTCTGCCGTTTGGATTACCCTTTCCAGGAATACCTTATCAGCCGACTTCACGGCGATGTCTTGAGGAGAAAGCCGGACAATCTCTTTGCCGAGTTGTTGACTCAGGGCCTTTCGCTGCTCTAAGCGATTTCTCACCCTTAGCAGCAACTCTTCTTCGTCAAAAGGCTTGGTCAGGTAGTCATCAGCTTGGGCCTCCAAGCCCTCAATCAAGCTTTCCCGCCCCGCTTTGGCGGTGAGTTGAATCACAGGAATATGGCTGGTACGCAGGTCTTGCTTGATCGCCTTGGTAAGGGCGTACCCGTCTAGGCGGGGCATCATGATATCGCTGATCAGCAGGTCCGGCAACTGCTTCTGAGCTTCCTCTAGGGCTTCTTGCCCATCTCTGGCTTCTAAGATCACATAGTCCTTTTCTAACACAGACTTGAGGTACTGGCGGATATCGGGATTGTCTTCGGCAATTAAAATTCGGGCTTGGTTGGGCAGGACAGAGCTGACTTCTTCATCGACCTGGGCATCGAAAGAGGTGGCGCCACCTGCCATCACGGTAGGTTCTGTATTTTGAAGGGGAAGGAGGGTTTCTCCGGTCATCAAGGGAATGAGAACTCGAAACAGGCTTCCCTTACCGGGTTCGCTGCTGACTAATACCTCTCCCTGGTACAGATCAACCAGCTCTTTGACCAATGAGAGGCCAATCCCAGTACCAGAATAATCATCCCTGCCTGCCTGATAGAACCGATCCCAGATCTGGGCTAGCTCATCATCATCCATGCCGAGGCCATTGTCACGGACCTGGATTTCCAAATTGCCCTCATCCCGGGACACCGTTAGCCACACGTCTCCTCCTTCTGGGGTGTATTTGAATGCGTTAGACAAAAGGTTGCTGAGGGTCTGGTTGAGTTTCTCTGGATCAAAAGCCGTCAGAATGGGCTCACTAGGAAATTTCTGATGATAGCGAATTTCTTTTGAGATGGCCCAAGATTCAAACTGCCCCGCCAATGTCCGCAGGAAGCTCACCACATCTCCACGTTCGAGTTGGAGGCCCAACTTGCCGGATTCCAACTTCGACAAATCCAGCAATTGATTGATGAGGTGGAGCAAGCGTTCGGCGTTTCGTTGTATCAGGCGATACTGGGTGAGATGGGAGCCTACGGCTTTATCTGCTAACAGTCGCTTGACCGGTCCCAAGATCAGGGTTAAGGGCGTCCGAAATTCATGGGAGATATTGGCAAAGAAGCGCGATTTCATGAGGTCGAGCTCTCGCAGAGATGCAGCTTCGGCTTCGCGTGCTTGTAACGCCAATGAGGCTTCTCGTTGTTGGACCTTTTGTCGGTAGCGAAAGAACCAGAAGATTCCAATCAGGCCCAGCACTAAAATGATCGCCAGCAAAAACAGAATGTTGCGCTGATTTTTTTGACGAATCAGCTCCAGGTTTCCCTCTGCCAGCTCCAGCTTACTCTGGGCCAATTCTTTTTCTTTTTCCTCAGTTTCGAACCTTATGCGACTTAGGGCCAGTTCTTTGGTTCGGGTTTCGTCCAGGATTTCTTCGGAAATAGCTTGAGAAGTCTTCAGGTACGTTAGGGATTGAGCTAAGTTTCCCGCCCGTTCTTCGACGCGTGAACCTACCTCATAAAGCCTCTTTAAATTGGGCTTCAAGTCTCCCTCCTCTCCCACAGCTAGGCCTTGCTGTATGGCCACTCTGGCCTGGGCGATTTGGCCCATGCCCAAATGTGCTTCTGCCAAACCTCCGTAGGCCTCCATCAGCCCTGGCTTGAAATGGATCGACTCCTGTCCCCAGATCTCAATGGCCCCTTCATAGAGCGGAATTGCCTGGAAAAAATCTCCTAGTTCCACGTAATGCTCTCCCAAATTAGACAGGGTATGGGCCTCCCCATCGGCATAGCCGTAGGTCTGAAAGATTTTTTTCGCTCGATGGAGGTAAACCAAAGCACTGTCATGACCCACGCTTTGGAGTTCGCCGAGGTTGTTGTACACCACCGCAGCGGCAAAACTTTCCTCCCCAGCCGTTAAGCGAATCAATTTCAGGCCTTCTCGATAGGAAGCCAAGCCTTCTTTTTCCTCTCCCTGCAAATTATTGATTTCCGCCTTGTTGATCAGCAAAGTGGCGATCTGTGAAGTATCCTTGAGGGTCCGAGCCAAACCTAAGCCTTTTTGAAAAGCATTCAGAGCCTCCACATATCTTCCCTGATTCTTTTGAGCCGCCCCCAATAAGTTGTAACAGTCTACCACATCTACCAAAATTTTCATGGAATCAGCTTTCCTCAAGGCTAAGCTGACATACTTTTCCACCGAGTCATTCTGCCCGAGAAAATAATATCCCGCCCCAATGGCATAATGTCCTTGGTACCATCTTTTTTCAT
>CAZFPQ010000085.1:22495-24863 GCA_964521065.1 uncultured Bacteroidia bacterium
TGGCCTATTTTCTATTTACACATCTTGGATAAAAGCCAAAAGCCTGTTCTTAAAAAAATGGCTAAAAATCTGCTCATTCAAGCCGATAAAGCGTGTAATGTGCTCCCTCATGTAGAATCGGCTGGGAGGAAGCAAAGGAGGGAAATAGGTGTTTATCCACGATCAACATACGGCCCCCCTTACTTGCTAAGTCTGCTAAATAGCCTTCCCGAATTGCCTCATTACCAGCGATCAACCACCCCTTTCGATTGGAGAAGTAAATGTTTTGTGGATGCCCTGAGTCTGATAGAACTACCACCAGATCCTCCGCTTCTGTGTGCGCAGAGACCAATTCTGCCAGCTTCAAAGGATATCGATACTTGTCTTTTAGCCACAAATCGTGCTGCTGATTCATCACTCCCTCTACCATGATGAGTCCCAAGATCAAATATGCCCAGGGTTTCAGCGGTAGAGCCTGTAACCCATATCCAGCCATGAGGCACAAACCCGGGACAAAGGGTATCAAGTAGTAATTGTGGATGGCAAAGACTTCCCCCAGCTTAAGCATAAAAGCCACCATCGCCAGCAGAGTCAAGCCTCCTAGGGTCATCAGGGCTTTATCTCGGAGGTAGATAGCGCGGCCAAAACCGAAGAGAACAGCCGCTGTTCCAGAAAAGGCAAACAAGGGGAAGAAGTAAAACTGCTTAGCCAAAGGATCAAGTTGTTCACGTAGTTGAGCCAGGCTTTCACTTAGCGTATTTGGATCATAAAGAGGGGTACTGTACAGAAAGCCATACGTATCTCCCAAGTGGCCTACCCAGATTCCATACCACCACAGGGCCGGGAGCAGCAGCAATCCGGCACCGACCAAAAACCGGAGCTTACGTGGCAGGGGAACCTTCCTGTCTATCAAGGGGAGCAGCAGGGCAGTCATGGGGATGATGGCTGGCAACTTGCTCAGCAAAGCCACTACCCCGATCCCTACCCAACCCAGCCAATGCCTGGCTTTGCCCTCATACAGGTAAGCGAATGCCTGAAACATGGCAATGAGGGCCAAACTCACGCTAAAGGTATCTGGCATGGATTTCCGGCTGAAGGAAAACCAAATAGAGCTGAGCAGCAGCATGGCACTAAAAAAGGCGATTTTGGGGTTCAAATGACGCTTTACCAGAGAAAAGAAGAACCAAACACCCAGGCTTGAAACCAACAAGTTGATGAGGCGACCGATCCAATGGGTCGACCCAAGAAGTTCCCCCCCTAGAAAGATCAAGTAACTAAAGACCGGAAACTCTAGGCCCGTAATTCCCGTTCCATTGCCATTCATGTCCAGCCTTGGATAAAGTGGATTGGGATCCACCTCGGCAAAGTTATCCGCGACCATGATGGTGAGGATCTGGCGCCAACTGTGCTGGGGCTCAAGCGGAGCTTGAGTGATACCGATCAACCGAACCAAGCAAAAGATCAATAGCCAGATCCGGAAATCTCCCAGCCAAGTCCATGGTCCCGAGTTTTTGAGCATGGCTCCAATTTACATCGCTGTTTTCTTTTTCCCTCAGAAGAAGCAACTCAAATGTTAGGGCTACTCAACCTATCCTTAAGACGAGAATTCTAGTCGAACCTGCTAATTCAACTTGCCATATTGGGTTTCTAGGTTGCATTGCGCTTATTACCGCAGGACAAACACCTATACCTTACCTGTAAACCAAAGCACACGGATCAAAGAATGCGACGCACCCCATAATTGCCGTTTTCCTACTCTAACTGCTTTTGGTCTCATTGTCTCGCCTCATATTATCTCACTGTCTGTCTACCTATGCTTTCCCATTACCTCACCACCGCTTGGCGCTACTTCCGGCGTAACCAGACTTTCTCCATCATTAACCTACTGGGGTTGACGATAGGCATCACCGCTTGTTTGTTGATTTACCAATATGTCGTTTATGAGGAAGGATTCGACCAGCACCACGAAAACAACGATCGCATTTATCGTGTAGCCCTCAATCGCTACGACAAAGGAGAACTCTCCACTCAGTGGGCAGCTGGCTGTGCCGCCATTGCCCCTGCCCTCAAGGAGGCCTACCCAGAGGTAGAGGCAGCCAGTCCAGTCCGATCGCTCCGTGGCGTTTTTAGCTATGAAGGTCAGTTTTTTCGCGAGGACAATATCTACATGGTCATGCCGGACTTCTTTCGAATGTTTAGCTTCGACATGATCGAAGGCAACCCGGAAGTAGATTTTGAGAAAGCGGACCAAATAGTCCTCTCGGCCTCCCTGGCAAAAAAATACTTTGGATCCGAGGATCCCATCGGTAAGACCCTTGAGCACAATCGGGAAAATGCCTTTACAGTAGTGGGTGTTTTCGAAGATTTCCCAGAACAGTCTCACATGAAA
>CAZFPQ010000086.1:0-24852 GCA_964521065.1 uncultured Bacteroidia bacterium
TCTACCCCCTCTTCCGATTAAAGTAATTCGTCAAATTGGGATCATCCGAAGTGGCCTTGAGGCGCTCTTCGTCGATGTCATGGACCATGAGGGTCATGAAGCCGGCCCCCACCATGGCTACGCCTCCGACTAGGAGGGCATAGACGGCCTCTCCGCCAAAGAGACTGCCGACCAAGAAGCCGAGAATAGAGGCCGCAACAAGCTGTGGGATGACGATGAAGAAGTTGAAGATGCCCATGTAGACGCCCATTTTATGAGGAGGCAAGGCTCCAGATAGGATCGCGTAGGGCATGGATAAGATGCTGGCCCAACCGATGCCGACTCCTACCATGGAGGCCAGCAGGGCGTATTTGCTGGTGACGAAGAAAATGGAGGCCAAGCCAATTCCTCCACAGATGAGGCAGATGAGGTGTACGATTTTTCGACTGGTTCGCTTGGCCAAGGGGGGCAGCAAGAAGGCCACCAGGGCTGCGACCCCATTATATACCGCAAAACAAACTCCCACCCAGTCGGCTCCTTCGTTGTAGACGGCTGAAGTGGTGTCGGTCGCCCCAAAGACGCTGGCTGTGACGGCACCCGTGGTGTAGATCCACATGGCAAAGAGGCCAAACCAGGAAAAAAATTGGACCACCGCCAGTTGAGCCATGGTCTTGGGCATGCGGTAGAGGTCGCTCATCACTTCCATGAATCCTCCCTCCTGGCGATTTTGCTGGTTGAGCCAGCCGGCTACCAGCGAGACGATCCCAAAAGCCCCCAAACCTACGGTGAGGATGTACAGCTCCTTTTTACCCGCCTGCATCAAATAAACTCCTACGGTGGCCAAAATTCCCAAGACCAAGAACAGTAGCCCCGTGCGGAAAAACTTATTTGAAGGCAGCGCTGCTTCTTCGTGGGCCGGGGTGGCGGAGTCCTCAGCTTCTCCTTGCATGAAAGAAGCTACTTCCTCGGGCGAATATTCTTTGGTGGTCAACACGGTGACCAAGACAGCTGCTAGGAAAATGACCCCACCTATATAAAAGGAGTATTTGACCTGGTCAGGGACGACGCCTTCGGCGGCTCGGCTATCGACCCCAAACCATTCGGAGAGGATGTAGGGCAAGGCAGAAGCGATGACGGCCCCGGTGCCGATGAAAAAACTTTGCATGGCAAAGCCCGCCGTGCGTTGTTCTGCAGGTAACAAGTCGCCTACGAAGGCCCTGAAAGGTTCCATGGAAACATTGATGGAGGCGTCCATGATCCAGAGCATGCCCGCAGCTACCCAGAGGATGGGGGAGTTGGGCATGATGAACAGGGCCAAGGAGGCCAAGATGGCCCCCGCCAGGAAGTAAGGTCTCCGGCGCCCCAGCGGCGTCCAGGTTTTGTCGCTCATGTGCCCGATGATGGGCTGGATGAGCAGGCCCGTGACGGGGGCGGCCACCCAAAGGATGGGTATGTCCTCGATGTCGGCGCCGAGGGTTTCAAAAATGCGGCTGATGTTGGCGTTTTGTAAGGCAAAGCCAAATTGGATGCCCAGGAAGCCAAAACTCATGTTCCAGATTTGCCAAAAGCTAAGTCTGGGTTTTTTTACCGAAGTGCCCGTATCCGGGGTAAAAGATGATCCGGCCATAAATAGTAATTGAGTAGTGAGTAGTAGGGCAAAAGCTTGGGAATGCCCTGTCCATTAACTCAAATATAAAGAAATACCTATTTGGATAAAGCTAAATCAGGGGGTGCAAGGATCGAACTGGTTCCGAGCTATGAATTGGGGCCTTTTGGCGGCTCAATAAGGTGCTTTTGTATGCCAAGCCTCTGATATTTAGAATAGTTTATTCAATAATCAAACATTACTGCTACATCGTATGAAAGGCAAAGCGTGTCTCAAATGGATGCTTGCTGCCCTATGCTTACTGGTAACTGGGACTGCTTCTCTGGCCCAAACCACCGTAAACGGGCGCATCACCAATGCCCTCTCCGGCGAACCCCTTCCCGGAGCCACCGTAGTGGTGGAAGGTACCACCCTTGGGGCCTATGCCGATGAAGATGGGCGCTTCCGCGTCACTGCCCCTGACCCCAATGCTACCTTGGTGGTCTCCTTCCTAGGATATGCCCGACAAACCATAGACCTAAATGGACAGACTACCCTGACGATTGCCATGGAGCCTACTGAGGCTGCCTTAGATGAGGTCTTGGTGATCGGCTATGGTACCCAGGAAAAGGAAGATGTTACCGGATCGATCGTATCTGTTTCTTCCGATGATTTTGTCCAAGGTAACTTGGCTACCCCAGAACAGCTGATCAATGGCAAAGTAGCTGGGGTTCAAATTTCCCCCAACAGTGGAGCCCCTGGAGCTGGTAGCCGCATCCGCATTCGAGGAGGCGCTTCCCTCAACGCCAGCAACGATCCCCTGATCGTGATCGATGGGATTCCGGTGGACAACGGAGATATCAACGGAGCTCCCAATCCTTTGAGCTTGATCAACCCCAATGACATCGAAAC
Organism: uncultured Bacteroidia bacterium; assembly: GCA_964521065.1. Classification (GTDB taxonomy): domain Bacteria; phylum Bacteroidota; class Bacteroidia; order J057; family J057; genus CAYVAP01. Next base: position 2,477 of record CAZFPQ010000086.1, read on the forward strand.
CTTCACCGTGCTCAAGGATGCCTCCGCGACGGCGATTTATGGTTCTCGTGCTTCTAACGGGGTCATCATCATCACCACCAAGCAGGGCAAGGCTGGACAGCCCCTCACCGTCAGTTATAACGGAGTGTTCTCCCAAGCTCAAAACCGTGGGCAGGTAGATGTATTGAGTGCCCAAGAGTTTAGAGATTTGGTGAATGAGGTAGGCAGCCAGCGCCGCATCGACCTGATGGGGGATAGCGCGACCAACTGGCAGGACCAAATTTATCGCAATGCTTTTAGCCAAGACCACTCGCTGAGTGTAAGTGGAGCTGTCGGGCGGGTACCCATCCGAGCTTCTGTAGGGTACTTGGACCAAAATGCGACCTTGTTGCGCTTGAATATGCAGCGAATTTCAGGTTCGCTCAATGTGAATCCCACTTTCTTGGATGACGATTTGAGGGTTAACCTAAGCCTGAAAGCCGCTCAAACGAGCAACCTGTTTGCCGATCAGGGCGCCATTGGTTCTGCGGTTAGCTTTGATCCGACCCAAGCGGTCTTCTCTGGAGATACTTCAGCTTTTGGGGGGTACTATGAAGTAGTCAACTCTCAAGGCAATTTGAACAACCTTGCCCAGCGCAATCCATTAGGCCTGCTCCAGCAAAAGGACGACGTCAGTTCTGTGACCCGAGCCATTGGCAACATTGTGCTCGAATATCGCTTTCCTTTCCTTCCCGCCTTGAGGGCCAACGTGAACGCAGGATTGGACCTATCTCGCAGCGAGGGCAATGTTTTTGTGCCAGAAGAAGCGGCTTCTAACTTTTTCCGCCAAGGCCAAACCAAAGACTATAACCAACTCCGCAACAACTCTACCTTCGAAGCTTACCTCAACTACGTCAAGGAGTTTGAAAACATCGAAAGTGAGATTGATGCGGTGGCGGGATTTGCCTATCAGGATTTCTACAGCGAAGCCTTTGAGCTTGACCTCAATTTCAACGAGCCCCCGGATACCTTCAGTAGCCCTACCATCTTATTTGGAGTTCCGACTTTTACCGACACTTTTCGCTACGTGCTTCAGTCTTGGTATGGCCGGGTAAACTACACCTTCAAAAACCGTTACCTCCTTACCGCCACTTTGCGGGCTGATGCGACTTCTCGTTTTAGCCCAGAAACTCGTTGGGGATACTTCCCTTCCGTTGCCTTGGCTTGGAAGATTGATGAAGAGGAGTTCCTACAAAGCATCTCTCAATTCTCGCAGCTGAAGCTCCGCGCAGGATACGGCATCACGGGCCAGCAAGACGGGATTGCCTTGTATCCTTATTTGGCCAGGTATACCCCCAGCGAGACCAGCGCTCAATATCAGTTTGGAGGACAGTTTATCAATACATTGCGTCCCGAGGCCTATGACCAAAACATCAAGTGGGAGGAAACGACGACCTACAACGTAGGCCTTGATTTCGGTTTCTTTGATGACCGCATCTCTGGTAGCTTGGATTTGTACCGCAGATTTACCTCTGACTTGTTGAACAACATTCGCCCACCGGCTGGTAGCAACCTGGGTAATGAGGTGGTGACCAACGTCGGATCTATTGAAAACCAAGGCTTTGAGTTGACCACCAATTTTGATATCGTCCGCCGCGAGGATTGGAACGTGAGTATTGGCTTTAACGTCACCCGAAACGTCAATACCGTTACCCAGTTGACTCAAGTTGCCAGTGACTCGGCTATCGGAAACTTAGTCGGGGATATCTCAGGGGGAGTTGGAAATACCGTGCAAGTACACACCGTAGGCTTCCCAACTTTTTCCTTCTACGTACTTGAGCAAGTGTATGACGATGCTGGCTTACCAATCGAAGGAGAATATGTGGACCGCAACGGCGATGGGGAAGTCAACTTGGATGACCGTTACCGTTTTGAAAATCCCACTCCTGATTATTTCCTTGGTGCGACCGGAAACGTTAGCTACAAAAGCTTGAGTTTGAGTTTTGTGGTTCGAGGCAACATTGGACAGTACGTCTACAACAACGTACGCTCAGATCGAGGCACCTTGCGTGGAGTCAATAACTCGCCACCATTTTTGAACAACATGCACCGCGATGTACTGACCACCCGATTTGAGAACCCTCAACTATTCTCAGATTACTACTTGGAAGACGCCTCCTTTGTCCGACTAGATAACCTGGTGTTGAGCTACGCTCTCCCCAATTTGGCCAAAGACCGCATCCGGGCTCAGGTTTCTGTCATTGGCCAGAATCTGCTGGTGCTAACCAACTATAGCGGATTAGATCCAGAAGTCGCAAACGGAATCGACCGAAACTTCTATCCTGTACCTAGGACTTTGTCTCTAGGGGTGAACCTAAGTTTTCGCTAAATCAAATTAGACCTATCCTTTCTGCTTTTCGCCCAAACATTTGACTATCTATAGGGATTTGTATATATGTTTACCTACTAAGAAAAGCTAGGATTAACTTTTGACCCAATGACTCGCATCAAGCAAATTATAGGACTATGGGCTCTGGCCTCACTGATGATCCTCAGTAGCTGTTTTCAGAGCCTGAATCAGACTCCCTTCAACGAGCTGACCTCCAATCAGGTCTACGAAGACTTTGATAATTACATCTCAGTACTTGCCAAACTCTACGCTGGCTTGGCCGTGAGTGGACAAGAAGGCCCTGCAGGCAAGCCTGATATCCAGGGGATCAACGAAGGCTTTTCTTCTTACCTACGTCAGTATTGGAAAGCCCAGGAATTGCCTACCGACGAGGCGGTGATTGGCTGGAATGATGGCAGTTTGCCAGATTACAACACGGGTACCTGGGGAACTGGGAATGAGTTCGTTTCTGCCATGTATAGCCGCATTTTTTATCAAGTGGTATTATGCAACGAGTTCATCCGTGAGACCGCTGACGAGAAACTAAACGAGCGGGGTTTGACTGCTGACCAAATTGCGGCTACCCAAACCTTTCGGGCAGAAGCACGCTTTCTCAGGGCCTTGAGCTATTGGCATGCGATTGACTTGTTTGGCAGTGTCCCCTTTGTGACTGAAGACGATCCGGTCGGCTCTTTCTTTCCTGAGCAAATTAGCCGAGCTGATCTTTTTGCCTACGTTGAAAGCGAACTACAGGGCATGATGGAAGATTTGGCCGCTGCTCGTGAAAATGAGTATGGCCGGGCCGACCAGGCCGCAGCCAAGATGCTGTTGGCCAAGCTGTATATGAATGCTGAGGTATATATCGGTCAGTCTCGTTACGCGGAGGCGCTGGCGCTATGTCAGGAGATCCTCGATGCAGGCTACAGCCTGAATGATGACTATGAGAGCCTATACCTGACAGATAACAATACCTCCAATGAAATCATCTTCCCCATCACCTTTGATGGAGTTCGCACCCGTACCTGGGGCGGGATGACTTTCTTGGTGCATGCTCCCGTAGGGGGAACCATGGATCCCGATGCCTTTGGCATCAACGGTGGCTGGGGCGGTATTCGCAGTACATCCGCCATGGTCAAGATTTTTGACCCTGGGTTTGACCTAGACAATGATTCCTTGTTGAACACCACCGATGAGCGGGCCATGTTCTACACCGATAATCAAAGCCCCTTTGTGGCTGATATCTTTACCTATGAAGATGGCTACGGGATGACCAAGTTCAAAAACGTGGACTATGTCAACGGTGACACCATTCCTGGGTCAGACGTGGCAGGTGACCACATTGATTCCGATTTTCCCATGTTCCGTTTGGCCGATGTATACCTGATGTACGCAGAAGCCGTGGTGCGTGGAGGAGGTGGAAGTGAATCTCAAGCCTTAGACTTGGTCAATCAACTCCGCAATCGGGCGGGAACCACTGAAGTGTCAAGCCTAGATTTAGACTTTTTGCTAGACGAGCGTGCCCGCGAGCTCTACTGGGAAACCCACCGCCGTACGGACCTCATCCGTTTCGGCAAGTTTACCGGTGATAGCTACGTTTGGGACTGGAAAGGAGGGGTAGCCGAAGGGGCTGCCATCGAAGGTTTCCGCGCGCTCTTCCCCATTCCCGCTGGCGACATTGTCGCCAATCCTAACCTGACCCAAAATGATGGGTACTAGGAAAGAAACCAAGAGCATAAGGCTAGACCTTGAGATAGGTTCTTAGGCCTGCCAGAATATGAGGGTGGAGGAGTTTGCTTCTCCACCCTTTTTAATAGGTGATGTAGAGGTATAGGCAGAATGAAAAGTTGCCTAAGAAACCTCTTGTATGCTGTACTGACCACTTTCTCAAAAAGGGAAACGCTATAATCCCTTTAAGTCATACCATTTTCCTATGAAACGATTACTGCTACTGATATTGGGGCTTACGAGCCTATTTGGCTGCATGAAGCCCAAGGATTACCACCAAGAGCCTACGCCATTTGATCAGCCCCCGGCTTGGGCAGAATCAGCCATTTGGTACCAGATCTTTGTGGAACGCTTCCGCAACGGAGACTCACAAAATGATCCACGTCCTCAGGACATGTATAACCAGGCACCCCCGGCGGTTCCCGATGGCTGGGCCATTACTCCCTGGGGACAAGATTGGTACCAGCCAGATCCCTGGATGGAGGATCTCGACTTGCCCAACATACATGCGAAGGTCCAGCTCCGCCGCTACGGCGGAGATCTACAAGGCGTGATGAATCAGCTAGACTACCTGAGCGAGTTGGGTGTCAATGCCATTTACTTCAATCCGCTTAACGACGCTCCTTCTTTACACAAATACGACGCCCGAAACTACCGCCACATTGACCGAAACTTCGGACCTGATCCAGATGGAGATGCCGCCATCATGGCGTCAGAAAATCCCCTAGACCCCAGTACCTGGAAATTTACTTCCGCCGATCAGCTCTTCTTGGATTTGGTAGACAGCCTCCACGCCAGGGATATGCGGGTGATCATGGATTATTCGTGGAACCACAGTGGAACGGAATTTTGGGCCTTCCAAGACCTAATGGCCAAAGGAGAGGAATCCTCCGTGGAAGATTGGTATCACTACGAGTCATTGGATGATCCCGGTACGCCCGAAAATGAATTCAGCTACGCAGGCTGGATGGGAGTCCCTAGTCTACCTGAATTTGCCAAAGACATTCAGCCAGCAGATGACGATCATTTTCCCTTTGAGGGGGACTTTGTATCGCCTTCTCTGAAAGAGCATCTCTATGCGGTTACCCGCCGCTGGCTAGATCCCAATGGGGATGGGGATCCCAGTGACGGAGTAGATGGCTATCGCTTAGACGTAGCGGCAGAGGTCCCGCAAGGATTTTGGAGAGACTATCGCCGGGTGGTAAGAGAAACCAATCCTGATGCTTACCTCGTGGGTGAGGTCTGGTGGTATGACTGGCCTGACAGCTTACTCGCTCCCCAGCAATTCTTGGCCGGAGACCAGTTTGACGCCGTGATGAATTACCGTTGGTATCGCAACTTGCGAGGCCTTCTGATTCAGGCGGCACCTGTTCATACCCCCAGCAGTTTCGTCGCCAAGTGGGAAGCCATGAATGAGGGACTGAGTGATCGCTACGCCAGGTCTATGATGAATGTAGCAGCCAGTCATGATGTCCCTCGGCTAAGTACTTCCTTGTTCAACCGCATCAAATATAAGTATATGGCTACTCCGAGTGGGGATTCTACTTACCTCATTCACAAGCCCGATGCTGCGACCCAGGCCTTACAAAAGTTGCTTTTGGTGCAGCAGTTTACCTTTGTGGGCGCTCCCCACATCTGGAATGGAGACGAGCTAGGCATGTGGGGAGGAGATGACCCCGATTGCCGTAAACCCCTTATCTGGCCAGATCTAGAATTCGAGGTGGAGCGAGCCAACTTTGAGCCAGGTCGAGTACGCCCTTTTGACGTAGTCAAAGCCGATGAAGATTTGTTGGCCTTTTACCAACAGCTTACTCGGTTGAGAACGGAGAATCCTGTACTCAGCCATGGAGAACTTGAATTTCTGCTAGCGGATGATGAGAGGGAATTGCTGGCTTATCGTCGTTACGATGGTGAGACTGAGGTGTTGATCATTTTCAACCTTTCCGAATCCGTGCAGGAGCTCGAAATACCCGCCAAAGGGAAAAACTATCATGATCTCCTGCAAAATGAGATTGCTTACACCTCTGATCGAGGCCTGCTACAGCTTGGCTTGAATGGGGGTTCTGTGCTTGTACTGGGGCAAAAATGATGGGCATGCTACTGGACCTTGTGGTGTCCTACTCTTGGACAGAATGAGCAGAATGTTACAAAATGAATATGATGAGAATCAGGAACTGCGGATTCTGTCCATTCTGAATGATTCTGCCAATTCTGTCCCATCCAGCACGAGGTCCTTTACATCCAATGCCTCACTCGTAACAAACTAAACAGCTTAAGCCAAAGGCTTCAGGACACAAATCCCCTTAACTCCTTAACTTTTTCACTCTTTAACTTTGCCTCCCTTATCCTTTACTCTTGGATAAACCTCTGGACTCCTTTCTTACCTTCCCCTTCCAGGGTGATAAAGTATGTCCCGGCTCCCCATTGTGTGGTCTGTAGTCGGATAGACGATTGGTGAGGAGCCAGTTGGCGATGCATAAGTTGGACTCCCTTTGCATCGGATACCATCAGCGTCTCGCCTTTGAATGACGACTCCCATGATACGGTCACCCAGCCTCGCGAGGGATTGGGGTAAAGTTCAAATCGCTGATCCAAATCTCTGGCATCTCCTTTTTGATCCTGGATATGAGTGACTCCCCCAATCAACTCCTCCCAGCCTTTTTTCATGCCCTTGGTATACCCAATCGACCAGCCACTCCCTTTTAAGGCGAGCCAATAAATGCCCTTGATATATGGATCGGGCTTGAAATCCACGATCACGTCGGGTTGTCCTAGATTTCGATTCACTTTGAGCCAGTTGAGCCCTCCGTCATAGGAAAGGTAGGCACCAGGGTTGAAGGTGGTGGCTCCCCGGTTTTCATGTGGCAAGGCTGCCGAGACAGTCAAAAGATTAGAGTCTAAGGGAGAAGACTCTGCTTGCCAGATATAAGGCATGGCAAAAATTTTCTCCCAGCTGTGTCCATTGTCCTTGCTCCGCCAAACCCCTCCTTCGGCCAAGCTGCCTTCATCGCTGCCACAGGAAATAAGGATGTCATGAGAGTTGCGGTCAATGGAGACGTAGTTCACGGCCTTGATCACAGCAGGGATACTTACTTGCTCCCAGCTTTGGGCGCGGTTATTTGTCTTGTACAATCCTCCCCGTCCGCCGTTGCTGCCGAAGTTAAGGGCGGCGTAGAGTACCTCTGAGCTATCAGGGTGCATGGCCAGCCTTCTGACGCTGGCACCTGCGGGGAAACCGCTATTTTCTCGTGTCCAGTTTTGTCCCCCGTCCGTGCTTTTGTACACCCCCGTCTTGGTATAGCTTTTGGGAAATTTGTTGACGCTCACTTCGGCGATGGCATTGGAAATCAGGCTAAAATAAATGATGTCAGGATTCTCCGGATCGATGAGCAAGGAGTATTGGAACATCATATCCCCCGAATCATTGCCCACATGGTCAATGGGCCGAGATAAGTTGGCCCAGGTCTTCCCCCCATCCATGGAACGGCGAAAGTAGCAACGGTGATTCTGCCTAAACATCAACATGTAGATGATGTCTGGGTTATGGGGGTGGACTGCTACAGAAGCTATGGAAGTGGCTGCATCTTCATGTACTTGACCCTCTATTTGCCTCAAGGCAATGGCTTTTTTATCTGGATAAGTGCCCAAAGAAGCGGTCTCCCAAAGTCCATGTTCCCCACTGCAGAAAAGATATCGGCTCCTGATGCCCGTTTCTAATAACATGTAGCGTCCAGGTAGGTTGCTACCTCCGCGCCCTACCCAAGCTTGACTGCCAGGTTCGGTTTCGTTGTCGTCTACTTGTTGCCAGGTAGAGCCGTGATCATTAGAACGGAGTATTTGCTGTTCCAAGCAAGCAAAGGCGTCTCCTACTCGGTTGATCGCTAAGAAGCGGCAGCCAAAAATTTCCTGTCGCTCGACTTGCTCTCGTTGCAAATGCGCATAAGTGGTGTTCATGCCCAAGGGATTGCCGCGTTCTTGCCAGTATGATTTGTTCTGCTCTGCGGTCCAGTAGCTGCCAGTACGCGCCGTAGCTTTCCAGGTAAGCCCTCCGTCTTCTGTTTTCCAGACGTCTCCGGGGCCAAAGGACCGGTCGTGTTTGAGGTTGTGGCTGACGTAAATTTCGTTTTTGTCTAATGGGTTTACTACCAGCCGGTTAAAAACTGGTAGGATCGAATCTGGAAAAGCAGGGTACTGACTTTTAGCCTGATTTTTTGACATCCCAAACCAAAAACCCATGGCGTTGTGGTACTTGTCGCGTGAGAAGTAGTTCGTGATTTGTGTCAGGTCAATGGCCAAATTGCCCGTGATATTGGTCCAGCTAGCTCCATGGTCGTTGCTCATATAGACCCCTCCCTCTGATCGGATGGATTGACCATCAGGATAGAAAAAGGGCTGCTCTAACACGTAAAGGATAAACTCGTTGTTGGTGGGATCATGATAATAGCTCAAGTCACGGGGTCGATTGTTGGGGAGCCCCGTGCCGCTTAAACTCCAGGATTCTCCTTGATTGGTGCTGCGGAAAACGCCCGCGTTGGCGGCCATGATCAAGTTGTTGCCATTGGTGGGATCCACGATGATGCGTCCTACGTCTAGGTCAGCAGGTAGGCCATTGGTTTTCTTGGTCCAAGTACGCCCACGATCGCTGCTCTTGTACACATGGCCATAATCTGAGAAGTTGTACACGTGGTCTCCTCCTGGCTTGGCTTGGGTTCTCTGATTGGCTTTGACGTTCCAAAAATCTCCTGCTCCCATGTACCAAATGTTGTCATTGCTGGGGTCGACAGCTAGTTCAGAGTGCTTTCCTTTGTCAAACCCTAGAGGAGTCCAATGATGCCCTTGATCGGTACTTTGGTAAAGGGCTCCTCTTACGTCGATGGCCAGCCCAAAATTGGGATCCTGATGGGAGAAGACAATGGCTTGAACCCTGCGCATATCTTTGCCTGTACCATCTACATCCTTGATGGTCTGCCAACTGAGGCCATTGTCCCAGCTCCCGTACGTATTGTACATATCAGGAGACATGAACATCACATTTTCATCTGTAGGGTGACACCAAAACTCTTCGCAGTAGCCAGACATTCCCGGGCCGATCTGAGCCCATTCTATGGTGTCGCTGGAGCTGAGCCGCTGGGTTTGTAAGGTCTGGAAATAAGCTTGGTTCAGTTGGCCCTGGAGACTTTTGGGAAGCAGGGCAAAGACAAGGCATACCCATATGCCTCGAAAGGCCATGGGCCCGAGTGAATTGTACATGAGTAATTAGTTAGAGGTAAGTCATTAAGCACTTGGACAGGAGAAGTCGAGGTATGGCGGTACGGATTATGGCTATCAGCATGAATAATTGCCACCACAGACCCCGTACTTCCGTACCCCAATTACCGTTTTAATTATATCCATATACTTAAGATGCCCTTTTCTCCTCTCTGTAGCCCTGTCTCAAGGTCCAGATCTTATCACAAATCGTGATAGAATTGACGGGTGGATCCTGGATAACCACTGATGCTAATTAATTGACGATCCGTATCCTTCACTCCTTGGGTGAGCAATCGGCTACCTGCTGTTCTAAATCTTTGATTCGGGCTTTTAAGGACTCAATATGGGGCTCAAGCTCTTCTAAGGTAAATCGAGGCTGGATGTGTTGGGGGCAGTTGATGTCCCAAGCCGTCACGGTGATTTTGATGATGCGTTCGATATGGGCCTGATAGGCTGAGTCCTCTAGGTCAGAGCGCAATGGGTGATCAGGCGGCAATACTTCAGCCCTTCCCCATATTTTGACTCGACTCCGATTCGGATAGTCCATCAGGAAGAGGTGGACCTTGGGGTTGTCATCTACGTTTCCAATCGAAATGTATTGGCGGTTGCCACTGAAATCTGCAAAGGCCAATGTGTCCTCATCGATCACTTTTAAGAAACCTTTGGGGCCTCCCCGGTGCTGCATGTAGGGATGACCCTCGGCGTTCACAGAAGCCATGTAAAAAGAATCTCGCTGGGCAATGAATTCCTGTACCTGGGGAGAAAGATGCTGACGCCAATCTCGGCGCTCGGCCATTTTCTGATAAACGCCTCGGGAGCCTAACTCCTCCTGCCGCTTTTTAACCGATTCACTAAAGGCAATGTCGCTGATGTAATCCATTTTTTTGCCTAGTTTGGATTGAGTGAAGACTGATCTGTGGCATTGACTTCTGCTAATGACCTAGATCGGCCAATGCTCAAGTCTAATTTACTAAACTCCCTCTGTCCTTTTTACAACTATCTCTTCTATGCCCCACATACTAAGAAACCAAGAGGTAACCCTGCACATTGACCTTCCTGAAGAAAACTACCAACTCACCCGCTTTGATTGGACGGGTAAAATTACCCAAGTGACTTTTCAAGGAAAATCTTTTGCTGGCACAGAGCTGACTGAACCTGGACACACTCGAGAAAAAGGCATGGGTTTTTACAATGAGTTTGGGATCGAATCCCCGCTTGGCTTCTCAGAGGCTGACCCCGGGGATTGGTGCCATAAAATTGGGGTAGGATTGATTCAAAAGGAAGGGGGAGAATACGATTTTCATCACCTCTACGCCTGCCGTCCGTTAGACTTTGAGCTTGAATTGGGACAAGACGTGATGGGTATTGCTTGCCAGGGCGAACTAGAAAATGGCTATGCCTATCGTTTAGAGAAAGAGATTCATTTGCTGAAGCAAGGCTTTGAACTTCGTTATCAGTTGCACAACCTGGGTGAAAAGGTGATAGATACCCAGGAATATGTTCACAATTTTCTCTCCATAAATGGAGCCCCCATTGGCCCTGATTATCGCCTACGCGTTCCATTTCTATTGCAGCCAGGGGTATTGGGGCAATATATCAATCCAAATCAAGTAGTTGATTTTGCTGAAAATCAGCTAAGCTTTTCTGAGACCCCGAGCGAGGCGTTCTTCTTTAGCAATCTTTCTGCAGACCAAGCAATAGAAACTTCCTGGCGATTAGAAAACGCAGCTCAGCAGCTGGGTATTTCGGAACGAGGAAACTTTGCCTGTTCAGGAGTCAATCTATGGGGCATGGGACACGTAATCAGCCCTGAGCTGTTTATCCAACTGCGAATCGCGCCAGGCGAAAAGGAGACTTGGCAAAGAAGCTATCGATTTTACGAGTTGGCTTAAAAGCCGTTAGCCGTCTCTGGATCTGTGCTGGTCAGGCGGAGTGATTACTTGGTCGAATAAGCCGCGAATTCGCAATTCCTACGCTGGCAGGGTGGGGATTAATGAACAAATTAAGCGTGTTCATGGACCTAAGCAACGCTCTAAAATAAGTTTTGCTGCTACGCTTAGTTCCTTCGACTTCGCTCAGGACAGGCTTTTGCACCATAGCTACGTCAATGACTCAGCAGTGGACCCCATAATCCCACTGCTTCGCACCTTAGCTCCGACAGGTCGGAATCTTCGACTCGCTAAGGTCGGCTTCCCTTGCTGGCCACGACAAAAAGCCTCTGCGCGAAAGCGACATGCTATTTTTCTCGTATTACCAAAACCTGCCATCAGTCATGCTGAAAAATTACCTCGCCATCGCTTGGCGCAACCTACGCAGCAGCCGAGGAACGGCCGCCATCAACTTGCTCGGACTTACCATTGGCATTGCCAGTTGCCTGTTGATTTTGCTTTACGTACGATATGAGTGGGGCTATGATCGCTTTCATCCAGAAGCAGATAAGATCTTTCGGGTGCTGACCATAGATGAAGCTTTGGGAGTGACAAGTAATGAGGTAGCGATCACCTTGCCCGCTCTGGCAGAGGTTATGCGCGAAGAATTTCCCGAAGTCACGCAGAGTCTACGCATCAGTTTTGCCGGAAGTCAGGTAGAAAAAGATCAGCAGCGCTTCAACCTAGACGACGTCTGGCGGGTAGAACCATCTTTTCAGGAAATGTTGGGCTTTGGGACCCTGCATGGACCCCAGAAAGGGGCATTGGCTCAACCCAATACAGCCATTATTTCGGCCCGTACTGCACAGAAAGTATTTCAACGAGAGGATGTGGTGGGAGAATCGCTAAACGTTAATGGTGAAGATGTCCAAATCACGGCAGTCCTCCCGAATGCCCCAGATCAATCACATCTTCAATACGACCTATTAGTATCGATGCTGCCCAGCGCGGCAGACAGCAATCGGGCTCAGTACTTGAATTCCTGGGGCTCCATCAGCATGATTAGCTATGTGAAGTTGGCCAATCCAGGTCAGGAAAAGGAGGTGGAAGCTCGCATGGAAGAACTCATTCGCCGGCACGATGTAGGAGAAAACTTTAGGGTGACCCTACAGCCTTTAACTGAGGTTCACCTCGGATCAGACGGGATTATTTTTGATTCCTATAATTACAACAAGGGAGACCGCGCATACGTGCTTACGCTGTTGCTCATTGCCATTTGTGTCTTGCTAATTGCAGCATTCAATTACATGAACTTGGCCACGGCCCGTTCGGCCCGCCGCGCCAAAGAGGTAGGACTTCGCAAGACCATCGGCGCCAACCGCATGCAATTGATCAGTCAGTTCATGTTGGAGGCGATCATGCTTTGCCTCATCGCGTTTATCGCGGCCTTGGGCTTGGCTTCTTTGGTAGGACATTGGGTGACTTTTTCCTTACCGACCAACCCTACACAATATCTGCTAAAAGACTGGCCTTTATTGTTAGGGATGCTAGGAGGCGTCATCTTGCTCGGCTTGGCTGCGGGCAGCTATCCAGCTTTTTTACTATCCGCCTATCGCCCGATTCAGGTCCTCAGGGGCAGCTTCCAGCGATCCAAGCAAGGTATATGGCTGCGTCGGGTGCTGGTAACAGTTCAGTTTGCCGCTTCTACCGCCATGATTGTGGGTACGGTAGTGGTATACCAGCAACTCAGCTTGCTCCAGGGGATGGACAAAGGATTTGATCCCGAACAAGTGTTGACCTTCAATCTCAATAGCCAATCCTTGAGACAGAACTATGAGCGACTCAGCAATGATTTGCGCCAAATTCCCGGGGTAACTGAGGTGGCCACGGTGGGTAGTATGCCTGGGCAGACTTACGGTCGCAATAGAGTAGAACCTGAAGGCTATGAGGGAGAAGACACCTGGATTGTGAGCGTGACCAGCATGGATGAGCATTTTATCCCCCTGATGGACATGGAAGTGATAGCAGGGCGCGGCTTTGATCCTTCTTTCGGGCAGGATTCGGTGGGACGGGTACTGGTCAATCAAGCCATGGTTCAAGCCTTAGGTTGGGAGGGCGATGCCATTGGCAAGCAATTTGGGCAGGGAGAAAATGCGATACAGGTGGCCGGGGTCGTCAAAGATTTTCACTTTGGAGGATTGCAGCATCAGATTGAACCTTTGATGATGTTTTACCAGCCGGGTGCCAATCGCACCGTAGCCCTCAGGGTGGAGGCGGCTCAAATGGAGGCCACATTAGAACAGATAGAAGCTGTATGGGGAAAGATCAATCCACAAGATCCTTTTGAATATCAATTTTTTGACGAAGAGTTTGCTCAACAATTTACCCAGGAGCAAAACTTCGCTCGATTAGCGGTGACCTTTACTTGGCTTGCCATTTTTATTGCTTGCCTGGGACTATTGGGCCTTTCCGCCTTTGCGGCCGAGCAACGGACCAAAGAAATCGGCATTCGCAAGATTCTGGGAGCCTCCATCCCTCAACTGATGACCCTGCTTTCTCGGGAACTCGCGCTGATCGTAGGCATGGCCGCCCTGTTGGCTCTTCCGGTGGCTGCGTACCTGATGGAAGATTGGCTCTCTGGCTATGCCTATCGAATAGATCTTCCTTGGTGGGTGTTTGGGCTAGCTCTTTTCGGGGCACTGGCCATTGCTTTGCTAACTAACGCTTACCACGCTTTGCAAATTTCTCGTCGTAACCCGGTGAGGGCATTGAGACAGGAGTAGGTTGAGAGAAGTAAGGGAGTGAAGGAGTTAAGAGTAAATGAGTTAAAGATTGAAGGGAATATCCAACCTGATTCGTTTGCTACTTTCCTATGCTCACAAACGCTAGAAAAGCGCGGGTGCAACCAACTCTTTGAGTCGATTACACCCGTCTTTCACCATTAACTCTAGATCCTTAGAGGCTGTTTGGGTTTTGGTGTTTCGAGCCCAAACGCTGGATTTTTTGGTTCTGACAAGCAGATTTTTTGAAGAATAGCGAGCTATTTCGAGAAAAATCGGCGCGGTCAGACTCCTACTTGGGGCCCTTAATCCCAAGTACTCGTGGCAAGACAAGTTTTGGCCGTAAACTCAACATCCAAACAGCCTCTTAGGCAAGCGATGATGTATTTATCGCTGTAGCATAATTCTTTGGGTTTGTACCTGTTGACTAGCCTGGACTTTCACCAAGTAGATTCCTGCGGGATATTGACGGAGATCTATCTGATGTTCCACCTCGGTGGCTCTAGGCAAAGGCCAGGAGTGTATCAAATGCCCTTGCAGGGAGAATATGGAAATATTTCCTTCTGTAGCTTCCTGGAGTCGCAACGACAAGCTCACAATTCCCCGGGTTGGGTTGGGGGCGAGAGTGAAGTTGGAGACTAGGGCCGTAGAATTGATGCCAACCAAGTCGTCAACAAATACGCTGGCTGTGTCTGTACAACCCAGATCATCTGTTACTTGGATGAGGTAAGTGCCCTTGCTTAAGCCCGTGCTATCTGCCAAACCCGGACTTCCATCCCAAGTCAAGGTGTAGGGTGGCGTTCCTCCGGTAAGGGTTACCGAAACTTCCCCTAACCCGGTCCCAGCTGAGTCGGGGCTGCTGGTGAACGAGATGCCCAATGCATCTGGCTCTTCAATCACGACGCTGTCTAAGTAAGGGCAGCCATTGCCGTCTGTGATGGTGATGGTATAGGTTCCCGCCATCAGGCCACTAATGTCTTCCGTGGTATCTTCGTTGCTCCATTGGAAACGGTAGCCCGGAACTCCTGCCGTGACGCTTAGGTCTATGGCCCCATCGCTGCCGCCATTACACGAAACCGAGGTCACCGTGGTGGAGATGGTGGTGGGTGGGACATCTGCACATTGGGTCGTAAAGGTAAATGGTCCAGCAAACTCGCTGACTATGCTGCCACAATCCGCCCCTACGTACAAATCTAGGGCCGTTGCCTCGGGCAATGAAGTGCTGGTCACCGCCAGCGCTGAGGTCATACCGGAATCCACGGCAGTGCTGGACACGTCAGCTCCATTAGGTACGACACGCCAAGCAAAAGCAGTGGCTGCTGCGGTATCAGTCCAGCTGAAGTCTGCGGAGGTATCCGTGATGTTGCTCACATTCAAAGATATGGGCGCTTCGCATATAGGGGCCACATACACGAACTGAATGTTGGCTCGTTCATCTTTGACGTCGCTGATGGTACTGGGAGGAGAAGAGCTGGCGGTCTTCTTCACCACCAGTTCCTCAGGAGCAGTTGACTCCCAGCGCCATTTGATGGCGCCATTGCCAGAAAAGGCAGGAGTAGATACCTGAGAGCAGTCCCAATCTACGGCTATCTCTATGGATCCACCGGTATAGGTAAAGGGCGTGGTAAAGGCAAAAGGCATCCAGCCATTGGCCCCGGGGAAATTGTTGACTGTGTTGAAGTTTTGGTCTACAACTAAGCTGGAACCACTAATGAGATTGGCCCAGGAATCTGAAGCCGCGGTGGTCGTAGAAGAGTTCTTGATGTAAACCTTGAGGGGGGCATCACCGGATCCAATAATGACATTTGAGGAGGCCAACTCCCAATTCACTTGAGTAATTTCAGTTCCACTGGTAATCCCAGCGTTGGCGAGCTCGGTAGCGGTGTAGATTTGTACAAAACGTGAAAATACCGTAGAGGAGTTGGTATCAGATCGCTGGAAAGGCCCTCGGGTACTAGAAGAGGAGGAGCCAGTACCAATGGTCGCTACCAACTGGGCCGTGGGCAGAGTCAAAAAGGTATAGGGACCTGCCATAGGGCTGCTTCCTTGGGCTCCACAGTCTGATTCTACATAAAAATCATAGGAAGTGAGCTCCATCAGCCCCATTGCCATGGCTTGGTTGGTCATGGTGGTTCCAGAGTCAAGGGCCGGAGTCGCACTAGCTGCCCCAGCGGGTACTACTTTCCAAAAGTAGGAAGAGGCAGTATTGTCTGTCCAAGAAAGATCTGCTGAAGAGGAGGTGATATTGGAGGCATTCAAGTTGGATGGAGTCCCGCAGGAGGAGACACTGAACACTATTTGAATATTGGCTCGCTCATCCTTCAGGTCTGATATGCTGGAGGAGGGAGAAGAGCTTGAAGTCTTTTTTACCACCAAGTTATCTGGGGCGGTAGAAGACCATCGAAATTTGATGGCTCCATTTCCTGAAAAGGCAGGTGTGCTCACTTGGGAGCAGTCCCAGTCCACGGCAATCTCTAGCGCTCCTCCCGTATAGGTAAAGGGGGCAGAGAAGGAAAAAGGCATCCAGCCATTGGCTCCTGGGAAATTGTTGTTGGTATTGTAGCTATCATCTAAAACCAAGGTGGAACCTGCAGTCAGGTTGGCCCAGGTGTCAGCTGTTGCTTGGGTTGCAGATGAGTTTTTGATGTAAATCTTTAGGGTAGCGTCTCCACTGCCTATGATTACATTGGATGAAGCCAACTCCCAATTGAGCTGGGTGATGGATGCACCTGCCGTCAGGCCAGCGGTCGCCAATTCGCTCGCTGTGTATACCTGTACGAATCTGGAAAATACGGTAGTAGAGTTGGTGTCAGCCCGCTGAAAAGGGCCTCGTGTGCTAGATGAGGAAGTCCCTGTTCCGATGGTTAAGGTAGTTTGGGCTATAATCCCAGAACTAGCTAAAGACGATGGGAAAATGAGGGTTAGAAGTAGCAGTCTTAACAATTTCATGAGCAAAAAATTTTGGTGGGCATAGAAGAAGCTTTGTTATTCTTGGTTTCAGTTAGTTCATCGTTCGCATGACTCTTCAGGGGGAAAGAGGTGGTGGACTCTTCCCCATTGGTTATGGCTAGAATGACTTTTTGGCTTAAAAGCTAAGTGGAGAGGTCGGTATCAGTTGTGTTCATTAGATGGGCTAAGACAAAGATTGGGGAGCAAGGCTTTTCGATTCGAGACCTCCTGGGATATTCTGAGAGGTCCTTTTGGGAGATGATCCTATCAAGTAAAATTTGGTACACCAAAAATTGGTTAACCAATTTGACGATTCCTCAATGTATCTCTACTTTCTCATATAAGCAAATATTTTTGCTGAAAGGGGAGCTAAGAGACTGTTTGGATTTTTCCTTTACGGCCTAAACTTGTCTTTTTTGAACCTGACTGCACCGATTTTCCTCGAAATAGCCCGCTATTCCTCAAAAAATCCGCTTGTCAGAACCAAAAAATCCTACGTTTGGGCTCGAAATACCAAAACCCAAACAGTCTCTAAGTCGAATGGCTTAGAAAGCATACGCCCCATCACTGAGAAGTGATGGGGCGTATTGGGTATCTAAATTTCAGGAGTGAATAAAGTTTAAGGGTCTCTACTCTGACTCTCCGAGCTCATTGTCTTGCCATGCATCAGAAACCCATATCGAGGTCCCAGTCTTCTAACAAATCCCCTACACGCTTAACGAAGCGACCTCCTAAGGCTCCATCGATGATCCGATGATCATAGCTATGCGAAAGGAACATTTTTTGGCGGATGCCAATAAAGTCGCCTGCTGGGGTTTCTATGACGGCAGGAATCTTTCTGATGGCCCCTGTGGCCAAAATGGCTACTTGGGGTTGTAGAATGATGGGGGTTCCCATGACATTGCCAAAAGTCCCAACGTTGGATACGGTGTAGGTGCCTCCTTGGAGCTCATCTGGCTTCAATTGGTTGTTTCTCGCTCGTTGGGCGACGTCATTTACAGCGGCGCTCAGGCCTGCTAAGTTGAGCCTGTCTGCATGCCGAATGACGGGTACTATCAAATTGTCATTAGGCAGGGCTACGGCTACTCCAATGTGGATATCGCGTTTGACCACAATGTTTTCTCCGTCTACAGAGGAGTTGACCATTGGCATCTCCCTTAAGGCTTTGGCCACGGCCCAGATGAAGATCGGGGTAAAGGTAAGCTTGGTTCCGTACTGCTGTTGGAACTGGGCTTTTACCTTTTGCCGCCATTGAACGATATGGGTGACATCTGCTTCTACAAAGGAGGTTACGTGGGCTGAGGTATGCTTGGACGCGACCATGTTTTTGGCGATCAGCTTCCGCATGCGGTCCATTTCAATGATCTCGTGCTCTCCAGAAAAGCTGATAGGAGCAGTCATTGGAGCAGGCGCTTTTTCACTTTTGCTTGGGGCGACTGGAGCCGGCGCTGAATGACCATTGCCATTGCTGCTGGGAGAAACAGCAGGGATGCTTACGGGTGAACTGGAACGCTGCTTTACATAAGCTAGGATGTCTTTTTTGGTCACCCGTCCTCCACGTCCGGAGCCTGGAACGACCTCCAATTCCGCCATGGGGATACTTTCCTCCCTGGCGATGTTCATGACCAAGGGAGAATAAAAGCGGTTGCCTCCCTGATTGCTGTGTTCTATTCCTGCGGCCAGGGCTTCTGCCTGTGGAACGTAGGGAACCACAGCGGCACTTGCTACCTCTTCAGAAGCTGTTTCTGATTCAGCAGGAGGAGCAGGCGTATCCTCGCTTCCGGCGGTTTCGGTTTCAATGATGGCGATTACCTCGCCTACGGGAACCACATCTCCTTCATTGAAGCGGGTTTCTAGCAATTTCCCGTCTACCGGGGAGGGAACTTCAGAATCAACTTTGTCGGTGGCAATTTCCAAGACCGTTTCTTCGGCCTCGATGTCCTCACCAATGCTTTTAGACCAACTTAGGATGGTCGCCTCGATGATGGATTCGCCCATTTTGGGCATGGTCAGTTCAAAACGTGCCATATAGAGTGCTTTATAAGCGGTAGTAGTTAGTAGATGAGAAAGACGAAAAGTTACTCGATGGATGAACATCCGTAGGAGCCTACTTTAAAATCTTTCTGAAGTCTTTGTCCTTTTTCAATCCACAAAACTACTCAAAAAGCAAAGGCTTCTCAATAGCGTTCTTGTACTTTCCTTAGCCCTAGTAGCATTAATTTATGGGCCGCCCGGTCGATGTTTACCTGGCGTCGATAGATGAAGTGAATGGATTCTGAGACACTACCTTGGGCATCTGCGTAGCCCAGCCATGCATGAGCTTGTGCGCCCTCCTCTGGAGGCTCAGCGTAACCGGTGATGGCTAGGCCTACATCCGCGCCTAGCTTTTCCCTGACACCTTGAGCCATGGCTTCTGCTACCAAGGAAGACACGACCCCTTCTGCCTCAATGAGCTCTTCTGGCACGCCTAGCACGTCAGTTTTTACTTGGGTAAAGTAGGCGCTTATCCCCCCTTTGTAGTAGTTAGATGCCCCAGATACACTCACCAGATGGGCACTTACCTTACCTCCTGTCATGCTTTCAGCTACGGCTAAAGTCAGCTGACGATCGGTGAAAGCTTCTCTAAGAATTTGTGGCAAGGGCTCTTGATTGCGGGCGTAAGCTTCTGCCCTAAACAGTCGATAAACCTCCTCTTTCCAGTGCTCGAGCTCTCGCTGGGCCTTTTCAGCCAAAGAAAGGGCTTGTCGAATGGAGAGTTCTAGCCAAAGTCCATCCACTCTAGGGAGATAGGCTACGTCAAGGTACGAAGGCAATCGGGTCTCTATCTGCTCCATGCGCTGGGCTGCTTCTGACTCAGGAACCCCCGCGAGGCGAATGAACGCCTGGTAAAAAGCCTGACCGGCTTTTTCTGCTTTGAGCAAGGGGATCACCTCTTCCGCTAGCATGGTAAGCATTTCAAACGGTACACCTGGCATGGCGATCAAGATCTTTTCATCCCTTCTGAACAGCAGACCGGGAGCCGTTCCCTCTGAATTTCGAACTACCTCTGCTTGTGTGGGGATCATTGCTTGCTGATAGGTGAGCTCGTTTAGGGCACGTCCATGCTTCTGGTAGCGTTTCTTGAGGTGGTCTAGGGTAGCCGCATCCAATTTTAGTTCAGGGCTACCAAAGTATTCAGCCAAGGCGAGTTTCGTAATGTCATCATTGGTAGGGCCTAACCCCCCACTGACCAACACCACTTCACTGTGTCGGAGTTCCTCATCCACAGTGGATTGGATGGCTTGTTTTTCGTCGGATATGGTCACCACCCGTTGCAAGGGGTAGCCAGATTCTTTAAGCAAGCTGCCAGCCTTTGCGGCATTGGTATTGATGATGGTGCCTTTGAGCAGTTCGTTGCCAATAGTGATGTAGGAAATGGCCAGCATAGAAGATGACGATCAGAGCGTGGATGATAGCCCGCAAACCTGTATGGGGGCTTGCAACAAAAAAAGGGACCTATGTCCTGCTGCGAACATACGTCCCTGAATCTATTCCTCCAACCGAGCTGCCCTATTCCATGTTGCGAATTCGCTCGCGCTTAGTCTGGAGAATGTTGTATTTAAACGTAACCATAGGGGTAAGGTGAGCCCCTTTGACACTGATAAAGTCTACCCCATAAGTAGAATATCCCAAACCAGGGAGGTAGTAGATCAGCACATCTTCTCTGGGCTTGCTATAGCCCATCTGCAAGGCCAAATCTAGCTTGGCTCTTTCGGTGACCCTAATGGTAAATCCTATGGTACTGGTTACCCCTAGTTGAAAGCCTTGGGCAGGAACAGAAACCATATCACCTGACTGATCGGCAAGCATCAGGGTTTCATTGTAATAGGATCCTACCAGACCAAATTGGATGAACGGATACTGGTATTCATTTACCTCTTGATTAAAAAATCGTCCAGCAATCCCTAGATAAGTTCCAAAATTACTAGGTTGAACGTAGTTAGAAAGGACACTAAACCGAGGTTCTTGCTCCGCGTTCAAGGTCTGATACCTCAAGCCCGTATTGGCAACCAATGAGAAAGTAGGGGCCAATTGCCATTCGGCTTGAACATCAAGGCTGTTGACTAATAAGGGGGTAAGGTTGACGCCCACATCGGTGCGAAGTTGGGCAAACAGGGAAGAACAAGAGGCAAGTAAAAGGAGTATCCATGCTCTTTTCATGGGCAGGTAAGGATAGAATGAGTGGGAATGTAAAAGGTTTATGTTTCAAAAGTAACGGAATAACTAGACGGAAAGTGCTTTTTGGGTCTCTGTGGCTAAAAGCATTGCGTAATTGGTAGCCACAGACACATAGTTGGTGGAAAGATAGGCGCGTTGTAAGGTTTTTTCCTTTTTTTGTGTTAAAACGCATTGCCTGTAACTGAAGCCTTTAGTCTGCGTAACAAGTTCGACGAACAACCTTCGATATATGCCCGATTTGTTGCTGTGGAGCATCGTTTTCTTTGTATCCCTAACTGCTCTTATCATTTCAGCAGACTTTTTTATTAAAGCCTCCGAACGGATTGGGCTTGCCCTTGGTATTCCCCCCTTTGTGATTGGGGTGACCTTGGTAGCCGTTGGGACCTCTCTGCCCGAACTGATCACCTCCATCGTAGCCGTGACTGATCGCTCTTCTGAGATAGTCGTGGGCAACGTCGTCGGGTCTAATATCACCAACATGGGCCTTGTATTAGGTCTGGTGGCGATACTGGCCAAAAAGATTAAACTTCAGTTTGATGTCACCAAGGTAGATCTCCCCTTGATGTTGGGGGCTACCTTCTTGATATACTTGGTTATCAAAGATCTCAAATTTGGGCTCATCGAAGCCTTCATCTGTTTGGGAGGGATGCTAGTCTACCTCGCTTATGTGCTCAATCTCAGCAAAAAAGACGAAGTAGGCCCTGAGAATCCCGTGTTACCAGAGCTTGAATCAGAAGAAGATATTTCCCCTTTCTCTTGGCGAGATCTAGTTACGCTTATCGGCAGTGGCTTGGTAATTTATTTCTCTGCTAAATATAACGTCGTAGCCATCGAGGAGCTAGCCAATATGTTAGATATTGGCAAAGAGTTCATCGCCTTGACTGTTGTTGCTTTGGGGACTTCGTTGCCAGAATTGGTCGTATCTATCGCTGCTATCCGAACGGATAATGCTGAGATGGCCATTGGAAACGTGCTGGGGTCTAATATTTTCAACCTCTTTGCGGTGATGGGGATTCCCCGTTTGTTTGGCCAAATCATGATTCCGGAGTCTATCCTCACTTTCAGCCTTCCACTGCTTTTGGTACTCACCCTGCTCACCGTTTTTGTATTGCAGGATAGAGAGGTTAATCGTTGGGAAGGATTTGTTTTACTCCTGTTCTACCTCTTGTTCATCATCAACTTGGCAACCCAGGAAATTTATGCTTAGGCCTGTGGGTGGAGAAGTTAAAAAGTTAAAAA
>CAZFPQ010000087.1:0-9193 GCA_964521065.1 uncultured Bacteroidia bacterium
AAAAATCCTGCGTTTGGGCTCGAAATACCAAAACCCAAACAGTCTCTAAGGAACACTCAAAAAATAAGTTATGCCTTTTTGCTTAAACTTTTGCCCCATCTCTTCGTCAGAAAATCCTCTCTTAGCTCCGACAGGTCGGGATCTTCGACTCGCTAAGATCGATTTTCCTTCCTTGATCTGGAGCAAAATTCCTACGCAAAAGCGACATGTTATTTTTTTCATGTTCCTAAGTAAAGTCTAATTCAGAAGGGAGGGGCCTTTTCTACAAGCATTCTCCTCCCAACTCCAGTAAAATATACATAAATCTCTATCCCGCATCTCATGGCCTTGCTTTGACTATGACTTCAAATAGCCGTGAAGATGCGAAGGTCGGGCTAGAGCTTGAAGAAGTAGGTGCGGTAGCGAGGATACCTCCGTACATATAGCCGACCACGGTGCCATTTGTGAGATCGAGCTGATCATAGTCCAAAACCTTCCCTTGATAGTTCAAGTCTTCCCTAGGGAGAAAAATGGCTTCTGCGCCTAGGTAGGTGGGCAGCTGAGGAGCCACGCCTGGAACTTGGACGCCTTCTATAAAATCCCGGTCAGGGCTCTTGGCCAAGGTCATGATGGTTTTGACAAAAGGAAGAGGGATCCCATTGTCTCCCGTGACAAATTCGCCGCGTAGGGAGTCGTATTGATTCATGCTGATTCCCCCCAAGAAATTGTAGTAATTGGTTTGGGTGGGTGCATCATAGATGGTAAAGGCTGCGCATTTGTAGTTGTTGAGCGTTTGCTGAAAGCTATCTTGGATGACTTGAACAGTCGCGTTGCTTTGCGGGGTAATGCTGACTGGATGGACCCAGCCCTGTCCGTTCTTGGTGAAGACCCCGCCAAAGGCGGTCATGGCCATCTGATTATCTCGAATGGCTGGAAGGACGTTGAGGTCTCTACGATGTAAGATCAGAGAATCTTGATAGGCTGGTAAGGGAATTACTTGAGGACTACCTGATCCCGTAGCTAACTTGAAGGGACGCACCGCATTGGTATAGCTGCCTGTAACCCCAGGAGAGTAAGTCCCAGAGTAGTTTTGTCCCATCACTAAGTAGAAGGTGCCATCGATGTGGAACATCTCGCCTCCCGTGACTTTAAATAGGCTGTCCTGCAAGGTGAAGTATACCTGCTCGCTGATCAACGCTTCATCGGCTCCGTCCCAGACGGCTTGGATCATTCCGGGTAGGTTGATTCCAGTCAATAGGTCTAAGGTTCCGTTTAGTTGGCTGCTCTCTTTCTCCATTCGGCTGTATCCGCCCGCCACAAAGAGGGTATCTCTAGACTGGCAGTACATCAGGCTGGTGGCCAAGAAGGTACGCTGATGTGCTTCAGGGATAGGTACCCCTCGCATGACGCCACTGCTAAGGTCTAGCACCCATAGCGAATCGTTGGATTGGCGGGTGGAAAATACTGGACCTCTATTGCCACTGCCATGATAGCCCTTCTTCCTGCCACCCACAATCAGGACCTGCTTACCTATCTGCCCCCAGGCGACAGACTGCAACCCTGGCCGAGTTTGGTCAATGAATACTTCATTAACCTCTACCACATAGGGAATGGAATCGGGTGCCAGTTTGAGCGAAGTAGGAGAAACCAGCTCTTCTTGGTCCACATTTGCATCCTTTGAAGAAGACTCTGAGGAGGAACAGGCGCTCTCATTCAACAAGATGATGGATAAGGCCATAGCCAGCCAGGCTGATTTAGCAAGCGAGAAATGATTCATGCAGAGGGAGATTAAGTAGAAAGCAAGAAATGGGGAACTTCGTTGAATTTAATGCACGCCTCACCTGATATACCGATCTGCGATGTCTTCGGCTATATCTGGGTCTAGCCCTGCTATATCACCTTGAGATAATACGATAGGTAGCATGCCGGATGACTCAGCCGGTACTAGGTCGAACTGTTTGGCCCACTCTCGGATCAGTTCCTTTTTATCCGCAGCAAGGTCTCGAGTAGGTGGCATGTAATGGAAAGAGTCCCATTTTTCATCAGAGATTCGATTCAAGATATGGGAGGCCATGGTCGCATTGTTCCAATTTCTGGCGGTAAGTGCTAAGCCTTGGTTCATGCGCGGATAAATCATGATGATGGTATTGAACACTTCATCCAAGAGCTTATCCCAGGTCACTTTTTCTGTACCAGGGCCCGTTCCTAAATATTTGCCATAATTATGTTTAGGTAGCACCCTTACACTGATAAAGGACCCCTTGCCAATAGCTTCTCCCATAAAGGCTCCCTTGGGAAGAGGCTCACGCTGCATGCCTGGACTAAACAGGTACATGGCATTGGCCGGCCCGCTGGTTGGGAAGGTGACAATGTCTCCATCGCGGTGTTGGGTATTTCGCAAAACGTAGTTTGCCGTATCCCCTCCTCCGTCTGTAACTACCTTGGCCTGGATGGTAATGGGAATGGCCTGGGTCACGGGTTGCCCCTTTTCATAAATCCGGATGATACAAGGCTCCTTGGGGTATTTGTAAGACAAGTACCCATTGATGGGGTCTTCATCTTCATTGGTGTACAAACCTGCCGTATCGGAGTTGATCATGTAGACGTTCTCCCGCATCAAGCGTACGGATTGCCCGGTATTATCCTGGCCATACAAGGCCAGGTTGCCTTGTTGCAGCTCTTCCTCACTCAAGTTGTGTGGTATCCTGACTACTCCACCGGAACCAAGAAATTGTTCCCGAGGCAAATTCTCTTCATCGAAGGTGTACTCCGTGATGAATTTTTTGCTAAGCACTTTGCCTAGCGGTCCCAGCGTCTCTAAGTATAGTCCTACTTTGCCTAGAGAGTAGGTGATGTAGACTGGATTGGTTTGAGTAGGTGGACTATGTCGACTGATGGTGCTTGCTCCTCCCGTATTGAATAGGGGGATAGAATTGAGCAACTGCATGCCCAAAACCTGATTTACGGGGTCATTGACGATGACTTGTGGAGCCAGAATCTGAGGAACAGGTTCTGCCTCGGGCGTTGGCTTGACTTTGCGGAAAGGCTGATCGCCAATCAATTGACGCCCCATCACGATGGAGCGAAATTCGCCTTCATACCAAGGACTCACGGATCCAGAGACGGTGAGCTTGGCCGGATTGGCAGTTTCGCCATATTTTAGGTAATCAGGGGGGCGGTTTTCTTGGACTTCAAGCAGGTTTTGATGAATAAAAACACCTTTTAGGGCTCGGTGTGGGTCTCCGTATTTTTGAAATAGCTTGATGATCGGGGAGTTTGTCCCTTCTGGGATGTCCGAGATATCGATGGCCGAGAAAAAGTTGCCCGATCCGCTATTGGGCATGAATTCATTCACCACCCGAAATACATTGGGAAAGCGCAAGGAAGCTTTACAAGGCTTTCCTTTCAAAAAGATGTCATGGCCACGGCCCCCAGCTTTCTTACGACAAATGGTGAAGGCATCATTGAAGATTTGGGTGTAGATGGCGAAGGTGGGGTCCAGGTCCGTCATCACCGCCGTATAGGTGTTTTGATCCTCTGGCAGGTTGTTGAGGGTGACAGTTGCTCCTAGGTAGGGAGCTAGGTCAGCAGGGACTTTGGGGTCTCCCTCATAGTACAGGTTTTCTCCCTTACGACCATTAGAAAGAGCCACCGAGCGGATGCTTACCTTGTCTATGGTTCCATCCGTATTTTCCCATCCATAGGCCAGTTTCATGCTCCCGTAGTAATTCCAATAGCCTGGGATGGAGTTATAAAGTGGCTGGTGGGTATGTCCTACAATGAACTTTTTGTAGAGTTCCCAGTAAGGTTGATCTAACCCACACTGCCCCAAAGGAGTCTTGGCCCATTGGTTGAAGAGCTTAGGATCACTGATGGGGCTAATTTCGAAGTACTCTTTTCCTGCAAAACGCGAAGATTCATCTTTTTGGACCATGGTGCCAGGCGGCAGCATAGCTAAAATGTCTTGCTTAGTCACCTTGGGTGCGAAACTTGCTTCATCCAGGTAAATACGAGGCGGTGAAACTGCATGAACCTGGATGGGATCGTAAATCACCAGAGGAAGGTAAAAACCATTGTTGGCGGTAGCTACGTCAAGGGTGATTTTGCCAAGAAAATTGAAACGGGGGAAATCGAAGAAACTCATGAGCTAGGGGATAAAAGGGGTGTATATCTAGGAGGAGTGCGGTAGCAAAGTGGTACTTTCCTTAAGAAAATACATATGCAAATCGCCTTTCCCTTTTACTGGGAGAAGGCCACGAGGATCAAAATCAAATTCATCTTTGGTCAGGGCGTAGGTTGCCTCAGAAACATTGATCTTGCCAACTGAGCCGTGCGATTCCATCCGACTTGCGATGTTGACGGTGTCTCCCCAGATGTCAAAGGCAAACTTTTTCTTGCCCACTACGCCCGCGATTACTGGGCCGGTATGAATGCCAATTCGCACTTCCCAGATGGGTACTCCCGCTTTTTCTTGCTCAGCTTGCCAGTGATCCATGAATTCAATCATTTCAAGGGCAGCCTTAACCGAATTTACTGCATGGCTGTCGTTCACATCTGGTACTCCCCCTACACACATATAGCCGTCCCCAATGGTTTTGATTTTCTCCAACCCATGCCGCTCCACAATGTCATCAAACCCGCGGAAACAATAGTCGAGACCCCTGACCAACTCCTGAGCCGACAGGGAGGAGGTGAAAGTAGTAAAGCCTTTGAAGTCGGTAAAAAGTACGGTGGCTTCTGCATATTCTTGGGTGGAAGCAAAGCCCTTGGCTTTGAGTTCCTCTGCGGTCGAACTAGGAAGGATATTTAGCAGCAATTCATCAGATTTTTCTTTCTCTGCTTCAATTTCTGCCGTTCTCTCTTTTACTTTCTCCTCTAGCTCCCGATTTACCTTTTCTTGCAGCTCTTGATTGGTACGCAATTGGGCGATTAGTTCTTTCTGCTTGGCTTCGTTGTCTCGGCGGAGAATATTGATCCGATTGGCTAGGGCAAAAGAAAAGAGCACAATTTCTCCGGTAGAGCCCAGTTGTACCAAAAATGGACTGAATGGACTCCGGAGTAGACCCGATTCAAAGCCGGCCAAATAGGTGATCAGGCAAATCAAAAAGAAGCCATAAGCGAGCAGGAAGAATCCTGCCGAGGGCGTACCTCTTCGGTAGGAAATTACCCCCACGGTGATGATGGTAGACATGGCGATGATGCCGACCATGGAGGATAGGATTTGCCCGACCAAGGCATAACCAAAAAAGCTAGGCAGGGTAGTGAGGCCAGCTACCCCCATCAAGGCATAGAATACTTTTTGAGCTTTGGGCAATCGGCGTTTCACGTCTAAGAAGCTGCTGGCAAATAGGAAAAGCATGACCCCCAATAGCGCGGAAATAAAGACTTCAATGTAGCCGTGTAGACTTGCCCAGGCATCAATTCCTTTGAAGATTTGGTGGAAATAGCCAAAGTTGTGGAGCAAGATAAACACCATGATCAGCAGCAAGATTAGGTAGTATCGGTAGGAGGCATCTCGGGTAGAAACAAAGATGAAGAAGTTGTAGAGGAACATAATGATGTAGATCCCCAAAAACATAAAAACCAGTCTTTCTACCTGGCCGTCTCGTTCCGCCTGCACCGCGATAGGCATGATTTCATAATTGATGGCCGAAGGGCGCAAGATGTAGTTTACGCCAGTTTCTAATCTCACCAAGCAGGAAACCGTATCACGAGCCATGATCGGTAAGCGAACGTAGGCCCGGTTGGTTACCCCATGATCCCTCTCTCGGAAAGGGACCAAGGTGCCTGTTTGTTTGCGTTGCCAATCTCCTCCCCTTCGAGGGCGGAAGTAGACTTCTGCGTGAGTCCATTGGCTGAAGTCTAGCACCCACTCTTGGTCTCTTTCTAAGGGATTGACCAAGTCAAATTGGATCCAGTAGTGATCTTGTTCTACACTCACACCTTCGGGAGGAGCCTGAAGAAAATCGCTAAGAGAGAGTTGGTCGAAAGGGGTATGTCTTTGGTCATCAGGCCAGTATGTGAACTGAGACTCTATCAATTGGCTGTGCTCTGTTGGTAGGACGATAGAGGGGTTTGCTCGGGACAAACCCAACGCGCCTATCGTCATTAATAGACACAGAGTAAGAGATCGCATGAAGGAAATTATCAGAAGCTTAAGGAGGTTACTTAAACAAGTTAATCAATGTTGCTGAATATTGTCTCCATCAATCTCTGACGAGAATGTAAAGCAACAAAGGGTAAGCTTGACGACGCCTGCCCGGGATCCTGCTGGTGGTGCTGATTGAGGTGGGTGAAGTGGGCAGCAGGAAAGTTGTTCTATGTAGCTAACTAATCTAATCCCATGAAGATTGTGTAGAAAGCGATAAATAAGTAGAGAAAAATATTTTTGGAACTTGAACTAAGTCCTTCTATCTTATTTGCCAATTGGCCACTTAACATCCTAACCCCATGTCTAAAGAATCAATGCGTCGCCTAAAGGTCGAAGTATCTAATGCGACTTCATTCCTGCTGGGAGCAGCTCTTGGAAAAGATAAAGTCCGAATGTTAGCTGCAGATTGGGTAGAAGAAAATCCTTTCAAAGCAGCAGAAGCTTGGGCTGAACGCCACCCAGATGATGCTTCAGAGGCTTGGGCCTCAGGAGGAGATGCGGTAAAAGAAAAAATTAAGGCTTGGGTGGAGGAGTATCCTGATGAAGTAGCCTTTGCTTGGGCAATCATTAAAAAAGAAGATTTTTCGCTCGCCCTAAAAGATGTTGACATTGACGCGAGAGCGGATTGCGCTTGGTATGTCAAGGAAGACGTTGAAAATGTGGGCAGCGGGATCTGGTATGAGCCTGAAGACGATGCTGGTCGCCCCATTTGGTATACCACCAACTAAGCATGCAAGCCTATCATACCAGTCTTCGGTCCCGATCCGCTGAAGAAACCCTCCGTATCGCGAAGCTTTATGCTTCGCGATACGGCATTACAAGGGTAACTGAAACCACTCGCTTGGATAAAATCGGAGTCCCTGTTTGTGCCAGTATTCGACCTGATGCTAGCCTCTCCTCCTTGTGTGTTTGCGCAGGCAAAGGCCTGTTGCCTATAGAGGCCAGGGTAGGAGCCTACATGGAGGCCATTGAGTTTGCTTTGTCAGATCCACGTTATTCCCAAGCTAGCTATGCGATGGGCAAAGTGAAAGATGTGCTAGATGTCGCAGACAGACCAGAGTCTATCTTGGATTTTTGCCCTAAAATGGGCGTAGACATCGGTTTAGACGACCTCATCGCAGTCTCAGAGGCAGAGGAGCTCATCCACGGAGGGCAATCCCTAGTCCCATCGGAATTGGTCTTTATGCCCTTTGATCCTCCCTCTGGCTTGGCTCGCCTATTTGGTAGCCATACCAATGGCCTGGCTTCGGGCAACAATTTAGAGGAAGCGACTTTACATGGGACCTTGGAAGTGGTAGAACGAGACATCCTCTCTTTCCGTACGGTGGACCGGCGCTCTGTCCGGGTTTTGCCTGACTCCTATCCTCCCTTGATCAAGGAAATTGATGATAAGATTCGGCAAGCGGGGCTTGAACTGATCGTGAACTGGGTTCCCAGTGCGTGGGAACTTCCTTTTTTTGCGGCGACCTTGTTAGATACCAGCACCATGAATCCCATGTATATCAATGCGGGCTATGGGTGCCATTTCCGAAAATCCATTGCAATGATGAGGGCGGTAACCGAAGCGATTCAGTCACGGATGACCTTTATCCATGGGGGGCGTGATGATGTGATCGACGATTATCGCCGTTTTGCAGGATTGACGGAGATCGAAAAAGCTGCAAGATTCAAGAAAAGTGCAGCTCATTACCGGCAATTCGAAACGGCCGAAGAGTACGATTCCATTCCTGAACCTGCGTGGCAGTTTCCAAGTGTGGAAGCCTACCTCAGGCAACTTTTGTCACACCTTCATGGACGCGGAATAGACCATGTACTTAGGGTAGCACACACCCAAAAGTCTGAAGAAATACAAGTGGTGAAAGTGATCGTTCCTAAGTTGGAGTTTTTTACTGCTCAAAATACCCGACTGGGCCCTCGGCTGAGGGACCATGCCCAAAAAATGACCGATGATTTTGTACGCCGGACCTAGTCTTTCCCCCCAGAGTTGGGATTTGATTGATCATGCAGACATAGAATTAAGGCCTCCCGTGCAACGTGGAGACATTCCTGCATTACTTGAGGCTGGGTACCGAGGGAGTTTGGCCATTGCCGATGGGGTATTTCATCAGGTAGTGGCGGTGGGCCATGCAGAATTAAGGGTAGCCATGGAATTGGGCTGCCAAGTCTATGGACTTTGTTCTATGGGAGCCATTCGGGCCTATGAGATGCGCCACCTAGGTATGCAGGGCTTTGGTGAGGTCTACGAATGGTTTTTTAAACTAGAAGATTTTCAGGATGATGAGTTGGCTTTGTATCATTTTCCTGAACCAGATTTTCGACCTATTACCGAACCATTGGTGCACTTCCGTGCTTGCTTAACAGCTTGGAAGGAACACCTAGATCCAAAGTTTTGGGTACCCTTGGAGATCATTTTGTCAGAAATGAAGGAGCGATTTTATGGGGAGCGGGACCTCAATTTGTTTGAGAAGTTGCTTGAGGAGCACTTACCAACTCATCAAACCGCCATCCTGAACTCTTTTGACCAATACCGCATCAAACAAAAAGACTTAGAACGGTTTCTGGGGGAAAAACCTTGGCTGTAGAAGTCAAGGAAAGCCTTAGAAAATGGATTTGTCAGCCTGCTCCTGCTGCATGGTCCAATTGCTTTCCCTCCGTGGTTACATATCCCCCCATGCAAAGAGCCGCCATGCAAGAATGCACGGGCGCGATAAGCAACCTTTTTCCAATATATAGATTGGCTAAATTTTCACTAGGCACGGACAGGATCCCATGCTCCTGGGAAAGGCTTTTGAGGTACATGCCATCGACTGACTCTCCCCAAGAATCACCGTCTTCTTGCATTACTTGCCCCCAAGTTATCCGTCCATCCGCCTGGGGTAATCGATCTTTTGAAAAATGGGCCCCACCGCCATAAACCACCACTTCGTTGCGATTGGGATGTATGGCTACTACCGGACAAGACATCGCGACGGCGATGTCTTCAAAGGCATTGGACCCAATAGTCTGCTGAGTAAGGTCGTAAAACACAAAGTTTCCCGGGCGAATCTCGTCGATTCCATCAAA
>CAZFPQ010000087.1:9293-22208 GCA_964521065.1 uncultured Bacteroidia bacterium
AGTGCCTCGACTTGAGACGGGTTCTCTACCAGTACCTGAACCTTGATTTGATGAGCCAGGTCATTGATGGCGGGAATTTCATGGACGTTAAGGGGAAAAGCAATGCTGATGTCTGTCCATTCGGAGGCAAAATACTGAGCCATGCTCACAGAAGATACTGTGATCTGGTGTACCCCTTCCTCTTTGAACCAGCATCCAATAGCTTTAGATTGATGAGTTTTAAAATGAGGGCGGAAAAGAAGCTGGGCCTTTTCCGCTTTCTGGGCCATTCGCTTAATGTTTCTTTTACAGCGCTGCTCATCTAGCAAGAGAAAGGGACCATTGGGGTTAATCATTTCAGAAAAGGATTTCTCTTAAACTAGCCTCAAAGGTGTATTTCTCCAAGCATCATAGACAGAGGCTGCCCTCACACCAAGGCAGCCTCATAAACCTGACAACTAATTTATGCATGGGCCTCTCGGCCTAAACTGTGTCACGACATCATGCGTCGATGGAAGTCTTCACTTTTTCAGAAACAATGTGGTGCTTATTGGTCCCAAACTGCTTGATGATCTCGCTGGCGACTACTTGACCGGAGATAAGACTTGGAGGCACGCCGGGGCCAGGTACGGTCAATTGGCCAGTAAACCAGAGATTGTCTACTTTCTTTGACTTGAGTTTGGGTTTAAAGAAAGCGGTCTGCATCAGGGTATTGGCTAGCCCATATGCATTGCCTTTGAAGGAGTGATAGTCCCGCTCAAAATCAGACATGGCATAACTCCTTTTCAAGATTACTTGTTTGCGGATCTCTTGACCTGTAAATTTTTCAAGTCGCTCCATCACCAGGTTGTAGTACTTTTCTCGCTGCTGATCAGAGTCTTCGAGACCAGGAGCAAGAGGAATCAATAAAAACAAGTTTTCATGGCGTTCAGGAGCTACGCTAGGATCAGTTTTGCTAGGTACGCACGCATAGAAGAGGGGCTTGCTGGGCCATTTGGGATCCGTATAAATCTCTTCAGCGTGAAGTTTGAAGTCTTCATCAAAGAAAAGATTGTGGTGCTTTAGCCCATCTATTTTCTCATTGACTCCTAAATAAAATAGCAGGCTAGAGGGAGACATGGTTCGCTTCTCCCAGTATTTGGGGCTATAGTTTCTATACTCAGGCTTGAGCAGTTTTTGGTCCGTATGCTGATAGTCGGAGTTGGCAATGACTAGGTCGGTGCTAAAAACGCCACGGTTGGTGTGTAACTGGGTGGCATGCCCTTGCTCGACTTCAATATGCTTGACCTCGGTATTAAGTTCGATCTTAACGCCCATTTCCCGAGCTACCTTGACCATTCCCTGTACGATCTTATTCATACCTCCCATGGGATACCAGGTTCCCAGAGTCAGGTCGGCGTGGTTCATCATGGAGTAAAGGGCTGGGGTGTTTTCAGGAGTGGCCCCTAAAAAGAGGACGGGGAACTCCAGAATTTTGATCAAACGAGGGTCCTTAAAATATTTACGGACATGGCGAGCCATGCTGCTAAACATTTGGATGCGGAAACTTTCGCGGATAAGCCTTAAATCGATGAACTCGCGAATGTGATGGGAAGGACGGTGAACATAGTCCCCCATACCTACCTCGTATTTATAAGCAGCTTGGTCTAAGAACTCTTCCAGTTTCGGGCCACTGCCTGGCTCGATGCTTTCAAAGAGTTTGGTAAGTTCAGAGCGCTGAGCGGGGATGTCTACTTGTTCTCCTCCTTCGAAAAATACTCGATAGCCAGGAGATAGGCGTTTAAGCTGGTAGAAGTCTGCTACTTTATGGCCAAATAGTTTGAAATAACTTTCAAAAACATCGGGCATCCAATACCACGAGGGGCCCATGTCAAAGTTGAATCCATCTTTGAGCCATCGTCGGGCGCGTCCGCCTGGTTGGTCATTTTTTTCTAGAATAGTAACCTGATAACCTGCCTGTCCGAGCAAGGAGGCCGTGGCCAGACCCGCGAAGCCAGAGCCAATTACCGTGATATGTTGAGGCTTAGTCATGCGAAATAGATAGGGAAAGAAATTAGGATGATGCGAAAGCTACGTTGGAGCTCCTCATTTTGAGAGGCTTCCCTAAAAACAAAATGTCCCATCAGATGGTTTACACATTCTGCATTTCGAATGCGTAAGCCTCAGTTTGTGAATTATTGCAGCCATTGTGGGTACCAACCTCTTGTCTTTGAAATCCCCCTCGGAGACAGCCGCCCACGCTTTGTTTGTCCCAATTGTAAGACGATTCACTACCAAAATCCCAAGGTGGTGGTGGGCTGCCTGCCGATCTGGCAAGACCAAATATTGCTATGCAAAAGATCGATAGAGCCAAGGGCAGGCTTTTGGAACCTTCCTGCTGGCTATCTCGAAAATGGGGAGACCGTTCAAATGGGAGCTAAAAGGGAAACCTGGGAGGAGGCGGGGAGCGAGGTCCAAATAGTTAGGCTGCATGCCGTTTTTGACTTGCCAGAAATAAATCAAGTTTACCTGTTTTTTCTGGCAAAAATGACCAGTTCACACTTTGAGTCCGGAATAGAAACCCTTGAGACCAAGCTTTTCCTGCCTCAAGACATCCCCTTTGAAGATATGGCCTTTGTATCAAGCACCTTCGCGATCCGACGCTATTTGGAGGACCCAGATGGGAGTCAGGTATACTTTGGACAATATCCAAATAACAGCACGAAAGGTACTTAAGGAGATTTTGGTCCAATTTAGTCCTTGAACAAATCGAAGATCAGAATGCCACTAACTCCCGAAGAAGAAAGCTTCTTTTCCAATCCAACTGCACTTGAGCCCCTGGTTCTTTGCAGGTTTTGGACAAAATAAGGCTCCACCTGCAAAGCAATTCTTTTGGTCAGCTCATACTCTAAGCCCAATCCTACGATGATATTGGCTGGATAGGGGTTCAGGTTGTACTCGCTGTTATTGGCTTGTAGGTGCTCTGGCTGGATGGGTGTCCGGAGGGTATTGACTGGGGTGGTAGGATCGTAATGGACGTAAGATTCACTCAGAGAAATGGAGGCTAGGATTCCTCCCTGACCATAAAGGCTTAGCTTGTTGTTATCTGATGGGAATCGATAGCGCATCATCAGTGGGATTTCAACCATGCGCATCTCGGCTTCTACCCGGTGAGTGAGTGTCTTGCTTCCCACCTGTTCAGGATATTCATGGGCAAAGCGCTTTTGACCATAGACCAAGCCGCTGATGAGCTGCCATCTTTGGTTTATTCCCTGTTCAAAGCGAATTCCAATCGCATTGCCAGATTCTGCCAAAGGACCCGATAGCTCTGCCTTGGTCCGCGTAAGCGAAGCCATCAGGCCTACCCGAATCTCGGGCGGATATTTATCCGGTGGAAGCAACATCTCCATGGTCCGTTTTTGACTCATATATGGAGATGAAAGACTGCTGCTACCTCGCAGTTTTGATTGAAGAGGTGCAATTTTAAAAGCTTTGCCCGTCGGATTAGGCGAGTAGGTACTTTGGCTTCCCTCGTTACCTTCCCTTCCCATTACCATTGCAATCGCTTCAGTTGGATCTATTGGGGCAACTAATTCTACGGATTGCCGGTCACTAGGTCCTAGCTGGTCTACAGCCCCTACTTTAATCGACAAGGAGCTAGGCCTAGGGGCCGATACATTGACGGTAGAAGAACTTAGTCGTGGGTCTGATTTGACAACTTCTGGCGCCTCTTGACTAACTAGGAGAGCTTCTTGCTGATTTTGTGATCCAAAAACTTGAACCAATCTTTCTTTGACCCGGGTGGGCAGTTGCTCTCCAGATCGCCACCAAAGGCTGCCACTCATGAACAATAGCAATAAAACAGCCGCAGCCGAGGCAAAACGCTGCCAACGGAAGGTGCTGGGGGTAGGTTCTGGCAATAATAAAGCTTTCATCCTATCCCAATCAGGAGCATCGTGTACCCTGACCTCGTTCAAGCTATTGGCTAGCTCTTTGTCAAAGGGAAGCTCCAATTTATTGGCTAAATCAACCCATCCCTTTTCGATCTCTTGCTGATCTGTCTGAAGTGCCCACTCATCAATTTTGCTGCGCAACGATTGGTCGAATTGACCGGAGGGCAGTCTCGCCTCTAGTTGATCCCATTCTGTATCTGCCGATGACAGCTCATGGTTTTCTAGGGCTTTACGAACTTGATGGTCAAACTCTTGATCTAAATAAACTTGTTGGGTGGCCCATCCTTCACTAAAATTCTGGAGTTGAATCCCATCAAGTTGCTCTCGCAGGTAACTGAGGAACTCATCATCTTCCAAGCGGCGGAGCATGATGGGCCAGTTAGGAGCTTCTTGATGGAGCTTCAAACTAAGGAGTCGACGAATCAGTTTTGCCTCCCAGCCTCTGCCTTCTAATAAGGCCGATAACACGGGCCAGTCTTGCGGAGCTTCCTCAATTGAAAGGGTTTGAAGCCTAGCTCTGATAACTGAATCGAAGCGCTCGTCTAACCTTTGAGCCAAATCCTTCCAGTCGTCAGGAGAAGTCGTAAAAGACAGGTGAGTCAGTCTTTCTTTGATCCTTGCATCAAATCGGTGGTCCAGCATAGCGGCAACCTGCTCCCATCCCTCTAGAGGGTAGGGGAGGGCTAGGTCTGCTAACTTTTCCCGAATCAACCGATCAAATGCGTCCTTATGCATAGTTCTCTCCTTCAACCCGCCGGATCACCCTAGAGCGATGAACCATTTGCTGTAATTTAACCCTAGCTTTGGCCAAATTAGACTTGGAAGTACCTTCACTGATGTTCAAAGATTTGGCTACTTCCTTATGAGAGTACCCTTCTATGACGTAAAGGTTGAATACCATCCGATAAGCTGGGGACAATTTCTGTACCATCGAAAGAATTTCTTCTGCGCTGAGGTCTGAGACCACATCGTGCAGATCGGCTTCATGTACGGCTTGATTGATTTCCACCAAACTAGGACGTTTGGCGAGTTTGCGGTAGTGGTCAATCGCGGTATTTACCATGATTCTCCTGATCCAAGCACCGAGGTTGGTCCCTCGGGTAAACTTGCCCAGATTGTGGAAAACCTTGATGAATCCTTCGTGTAGTACGTCCTTGGCTTCTTCACGGTCGCTGGTGTAGCGCATACAGACCGCCAGCATCGTACCGTAGTAGCGCTCGTATAGGAGCTTCTGGTACTTGCGGCCACCACTGAGGCAGCCCTCAATGATCTGGTCTTCTGGATATTCGTGGATTCGCATGGCCAAAATATTATTTAGAAAACGAGCCTAACGAAGCTTCCGTTGCCTTGAGGCCAGGAGCTTATTAGACTAGGTTAGGTAAGGAAATAAAAAGAACAGATCCCTGTGGGATAAGGTAGAGCTTAGGGCATAGGCCTTGCGTTAGAGCGGATGGTGTAGGGCTTCAAAATAGCAAATGTGAAGGAAAGCGGAAAACGAAATAAGCCCATGCTCCTAATTCTAGGGCTGTGTCGAGAAATATTTGCCTCCGCACGGACTAGCTTGGGCTAGGTATTCCGGATTTTTGGGGGTCATGGGAACCTATCCATGGATCCCTTCACTTTTTCCATAGCGCGAAATAACTTCACCCTCGTAAATTAAGAACTCTTCCCATCTTTCATCCACATCTTGGTTAGGACACAGTTTTTTAGCTAGCCCAATAAAAAGGGTGTAATGTCTAGCTTCGGAGATCATGAGTTTATGGTAAAACTGGGAAAGGTCTTGGTCGCCAATATTCTCAGAGAGAACCTTAAATCGTTCACAGCTACGGGCCTCAATCATGGCGG
Organism: uncultured Bacteroidia bacterium; assembly: GCA_964521065.1. Lineage (GTDB taxonomy): Bacteria > Bacteroidota > Bacteroidia > J057 > J057 > CAYVAP01. Next base: position 15,050 of record CAZFPQ010000087.1, read on the forward strand.
CGAAAAGCAGTTTATCCACCAGGGCTGCTTCTCTACTCTTTCCCTTTACCTTGATAAACTGCATCAATTCATTCACATAACTATCCTTGCGCTCACGACCTAAAGTAAACCCTCGCTTTTTTATCTCGCGCAGCACCATGCGAAAATGCCCCCATTCCTCTTGCACCAATTCGGTCATCTCTTTGACCAGTTCCTCATGCTCAGGATATTGAACGATTAAGGATATCGCTGAACTTGCGGCCTTTTGTTCACACCATGCATGATCAGTCAAGATCTCAGAGATGTTTTGTTCGGCAATGTGTTTGACCCATAGTGGGTCGGTTTTCATTTTGAGCTTTAGCATGTAGATGGATTGCTATTCTTCTGCGTATGTATATTCAAACTCCTGAGCGAATAATTGTTTCAATTTGGTCTTGACCTCTTCCATGGAGACCTGCCGACCAAGCTCAGCCTGAAGGCTAGTCACGCCCTTGTCATCAATCCCACAAGGGACGATGTGATCAAAATAGCCAAGGTCAGTATTGACGTTAAATGCAAAACCATGCATGGTAACCCAGCGGCTGCATCTAACCCCCATCGCGCATATTTTTCTTGGATTGTTACTTTTAGTATCTAGCCAGACACCTGTAGCTCCCTTTATTCTCCCACCTTCTAAGCCATATTCGGCCAACAAAGCTATTATGACCTCTTCCATGGTTCGGAGGTACCAGTTGATATCCGTCCTAAACTTCTCCAGGTCAAAAATGGGATATCCTACCACCTGACCGGGACCATGGTAGGTGATATCACCTCCGCGATTGGTTTTGAAATATTGAATCCCCCGTTGGCTCCTCTCATCCTCATTGATGAGAAGATTCGACTCCTTTCCGCTTTTACCTAGGGTATAGACATGGGGATGCTCCACCATCAATAGATGATGCTGAGTATCGACCTTTTGGGGTTTGGCCTTGGGGCCTGCTGCCAGCTTTAAACCTACTGCGACTCGAAGAATTGACTCCTGTAACTCCCAGGCTTCTTGATAATCAAGGAGGCCAAGGTCGTGAAAATTTACCACGTTCATTGGGAGACCTGGTTGTTGGTGGCGATGACCCTCTTTACTTCGGGTACGTAGTGGTTCATGAGCTTCTCAACCCCCGATTTGAGCGTGTCAAGCACGTAAGGGCATTTGTGACAAGCTCCATGCATGCTTAGGTTTAGAACTCCATCAGCATATGAGCTGAAGACAATATCCCCTCCATCTTCCTGAGCGGCAGGCCGAACCTGCTTTTCCAAAATATCTTTGATGATCATGACTACGGCATCATCTGATTTGTCATGTTGCAGGGGTTCGGCTCCCAAATAGATAATAGGCTCATCCTCCTCTAAGTGGCTTTGGATGATCATCCTTAACTCTGGGATAATTACTTCCCAATTGGGGGCTTTTTGGGGGTCTTTGAGAACGGTGATGTAATTCAGGTTAAGCATCACTCTATCTACATAACTGATCATCATCAGTTTTCTAGCTAGGGGGGAGTTCTCTGTTTGCTTCCAATCAGCGTATTCATAGGGCTTATCCACTAATAGCCCATTCTCCAACACAAACTTGATAGCATAGGGATTCGGCACCCCTTCTGTATGCATCACAACTTTTCGTTTCTCCATTTTCCTGATTTTGAACCGCAAAGTTAAGCAATAGGAATGTGAAAATTGATTTGCGTGATTGGTCAAATATGTTCAGCTTAAGAGATGGACTTGATAGTTCACGATCAATAAGGTCTGTCAATTCAAAGGCGAAATTTAATCCGGTGAATTAAAATAGTTCCGATTCAAGGGCGTTAGTTTTCCAATATAAAGTCATACCCACTTGACAGGGGTTTGGGCCGATTTTTGCGGAGTTGGGATAATTATGGGAGATCCTCCGTCACCTATTTGGGGCGGAACCATCAAAATAGTATGAGAAAAGTGACATCAGTGGTCCTATTAGGCCTCATGTGTCTGTTTTCCTATCCTGTATGGGGACAGGACGTAGGCTCAGTAAAGGTAAAAGACCAAACAGACAGTGTAGAAATAAGCTATGTACTATCCGACTCGCTTGAGGGGCGGAGTTATCAGGTGAAAATTTTTGCATTGACACCAACTGATACCGTTGAGTTAACTAAACTAAAAGGGGGAGTAGGGGATCAGGTAGCGGCAGGGGCATACAAAGTGACTTGGTATGCAAGGCAAGAGTGGGAGCGATACCGAGGGCCGCTTAAAATAGAGGTTCGAGCCCTTCCTAACTTTTCTTTCATTGAGCCAAGGGCCGTGCAAGAGATAAGGCGAGGACAGGGAGTTGCTTTTCGCTGGTATGGTGAAAACTCCACTTTGGATACTCTCAGGATCGATCTATTTCATTATAACAACCACATCGATACCCTTGATTACTTAAATGAAGCAAGTGAGTTCAGTTGGCAAGTTCCCAATGACTTAGCATTAGGGGAGGGGTATCGGATCAGAATAGTAGGCTTAGAAAAGTCTAACATCGAAGAATTTAGCAAGACATTTACGGTGACCCGCCGAATTCCACTAACTGCCCAAATAACTGCGGGTGGAGTGCTCGTAGCGGGTGCAATTGTTGCTTATATCCTGAGGTGGCTTCCCAAGCCTATCCTTGCAGATGATCGTAGGTGAGAGTCTATCAAATCAACGCGCTACCCCCCTCATCTTCTTAGCAGTTTTACCCTCGAAGAATTCTACCAAACCTATACCAATAATGAGAAGCACCTCATCTGTGCCAACCTCTCAGTTCTGGACCGCCCCTATTTTGACGGTTCTATTGTGCATTAGCCCTTTGTGGATACTTGCTCAGCCTTTTTTAGATCAGACTTCAGCCAACTTTACGAACTTACCAGATCTCTCAAACGGAGACCATCTTTGGGCCGATTTTGATCAGGATGGCCATCTAGATCTTGCTATTACTGGAATAAATTCTAGCGGGAGTACACGTACTAGAGTCTACTTCTATTCGGCTGGGACTGGTCAGTACAGTACGCTGGTGAGCTTCTCCAATACATTGCTGGCTAAATTAGCAAGTGGAGATTTTAACAATGACGGATATCTGGATCTAGTGGTAGCTGGGACTATTTCTGGCTCCCCCAGTACCAGGGTGTATTTATATACACCAGGGGCAGGTTTTTCATTTTCCAATAACTTTACTACTGCCTTATCTGCCTCCTCCGTCACCGATGGAGCACTGGCTGTGGCAGACTATGATGGAGATGGGGACGATGATCTCGCTATCGCTGGTCAGCTAGGTGCCAGTAGAGTTGTTCGGCTCTTAAAAAATGACGGAGGTACTGGGTTCTTGATTGATACAACCCTTTCAGGCGTTGCAAACGCTCATTTAGATTGGGGTGACTATGACTTAGATGGAGATTTAGACCTGATCTATACGGGTACCAACTCAAGCAGCCAAGGTGTAACTCGGATTCTTCAAAACCTTGGAAACAGCTTCCTAGTGGTAAACACCGATCTTCCAGATGTAAGGCTTGGTGGAGCAAAATGGGGTGATTACGACTATGATGGAGATTTAGATGTCTTGATTTGGGGAATTGATCAAGCTACAAGTTCCACCATTACGGATGTTTATCGGAATGACAGCCTCTTAGGTTTTGTGCCTATAAACGCTGGTTTGGTCACCATTACTAATGGTGAGGCGAGTTGGGGGGATTATAACGGTGATGGCTGGACTGATATCCTTGTTGCAGGTAGTCAAGATAACACTACTACTTTACCCATCACGGATGTCTATCTCAATGATCAGGTTGGGGATTTCAATAAGGATGGAACCAGCTCTGCTGCATTAACCAATGTCGGTCAAGGAGCGAGAGTAAACTGGGTAGACCACAACCAAGATGGGCGCTTGGATATATTTATCAGTGGTAGACAAACGGTTGGCGCTCAAAGCCCTCCCTTTGCCGGTCTCTTTGAAAATCAGGCCTCCGCAAGCATATTAAATCCGCCCATTCCTCAAAGCCTCCAGGCTTCTACATTAGGAGGTTTAACGGTCTTGAATTGGGAAATTCCCTCTTCTTTTCCTGCTTCTTTGCGTGAAGGGCTCACCTATCAAGTTATGCTTGGTAGCAGCCCAGGAGCAATTGATATCATCTCTCCTTTAGCCAATCCCGCCAATGGATTCCGCCGGACGTCTGGGCCAGGCGAAAGTAAATTGCGATCTCGCTTACTGAGCAACTTGCCGCCTGGTACGTATTACTGGCGGGTTCAGAGTGTCGGTGCAAATTTCCAAGGATCGGCATTTTCTTCCCCACAGCAGTCATTTACGGTTACGGCTGCGCCGGCAGGAACCGCCAAGTTCAGTGATGCTACAGCTAGTGGATTTGCTCCTAATGGGAGCGTCCCGCCTGGCTTGGAACAAGCTACTTTGACCTGGGGAGATGTCGATGAAGATGGCGACTTAGATTTTATTGCCAGTGGCGCCCAGAGCTTTTCTCCCTCCACGGCGCTGGTAACTCGCTTGTTCATCAACCAAGAAATTGCACTCAGTGGTGCCAGCTTTGGTTTTGATGAGCAGATAGGAACCGGACTTCCAGGTATCCAACTTGGAGAATATCAATTCGGTGACTTCGACAATGATAACGACCTAGATGTCGCGGTAGTAGGAATCACATCTACAGGACAAGGAATCGCCAGGATATATGAAAATTTGCCCGGTAGTAGTTCTCTGTTCAGTGGGACACCTATCAATCTTCCCGGAAACACCAATTTTTCCCAGGCCCAACTGGATTGGGGGGATTTTGATAATGATGGGGATCAAGATTTGGTCATTGTTGGTTTGCGTAGTGGAAGTCCCTCTGCGGTGGTATACCGCAATGAATTCATTCCTAGCGGTACAGCGACTTTCACCGCTTTGAGTTCTGCCCTCCCCACCTCAACCGGCGTTTCTAATGGTGATGTCGCTTTTGCGGACTTCAACCGCGATGGCTTGGACGATATTATCTTATCAGGAAACCCAAACCCAGGAATGGGAGTCCCAGGCAATGCTCCGATTGCACGAATTTATATTAATAATGGAGACGAAACATTCACTTCTACTTATCAGCTCAAGGGGGCCGTCGGTAGCAGCATAGCCATAGGTGATTTGAATAACGACCAATGGCTCGATGTCGTCATCTCTGGCTATCTCCAAAGTAACCTCACTCAGCCTGTAACTACCATACATCGCAACCTGCTAGCAGGTGGGGGCGGTTTTCTAGAGGTGGCGTTGAACACTCCCATTACCGGACTCGGTTCTGGCAGTGTTTCATTAGGGGATTACGATGACAACGGGACCTTGGACCTGCTTTTGACAGGAGCTAATTCTGCTGGAACCCCAACCACCTTGGTCTATCAGAACCAATCCTCACCCCTTTCGGGCATAGACTTCGTACAGGACCTTACTTCTTCTGCGATCTTCTTAGATGTAAGTTCTGGAAGTCAAGCTCAGTGGGCTGATGTAGACAATGACCGAAAGCTAGATTTTTTATTGGTCGGCTTAAATGGAGGTACACGCCAGTTTAAATTGTATCGAAATATAGACGGAAGTACCAATTTGCGACCAGAAGCTCCGCAAAACTTATCCACTGACATATTTGGTTTTGATGTGCAGCTTAGTTGGGATCCGCCTTCAAACGTAAGCTTGGCTACCCGAGATGGCTTATATTATAACCTATTGCTACGAGAGGTTGGCAGCACTGATTTCTTGAGGAGTCCAGAGGCTGAGGAAAATACGGGATCTACCTTTGGCTTCAGGCGGGTGGTGGGGCCTGGCAATCTCAACCAAGAGTTAAGCATTACACTTGACGACCTCACCCCAGGGATGTATCAGTGGACCGTGCAGGCCATTGACCAAGATTGGGAAGGGTCCGAATTTGCTGCTTTGCAGACCTTCACTTTTGAAGATCCTAGTTTTATTGATGTAAGTAGCACGGATCTAGAGCCAAGCACCCTACTCAAGTTTAGAGAAGCCTCTATCGCCTTTGCAGATTATGACAATGATGGGGACTTAGACTTTGCTGCCATGGGGCAAAGCAGTGGTTTGGTCGATACACTCGCGCTTTATAAATACGATGGGTCTGCCCAAGCCTATGCAGGAGATGCTGCAAATAGCGCATTTCTCACCTCCGTCAGAAATGGTGACCTTGCCTGGGGAGACCTCAATAATGATAACCTGCCAGATTTAGCCATTATTGGAGAAAACGCCAGTGGAAGTCAGGCCTTAGTCAAAGTCAATTTTAGTGGCGGATTTTCCAATCTGCCGAGCACCGAAATTAGCTTAAATTCGGGGCAAGGGGTTCGAAATGGAGCGATAGCCTGGGGTGACTACAACAATGATGGGTTCCAAGATTTGGTACTCATGGGAGAAAGTGGCGCGACCAACAAGCCTACGGTTGAGTTTCACCTCAATGACCATAACAATGGCTTAGTTCCCCAAGGTCCTTTGGGGGTGATTGAATTAGCTAATGGGGATATAGCATTCGGCGACTTTAATCAAGATGCGTGGCTAGATGTGGTGATATCTGGGGAAGATGCCAACGGAATTCCACGGACCAGGCTGTACCTCAACGATCAGCAAGGAGGTTTTTCCAACTTTGCCATCCAAGGTTTACCTGGCTTGACCAGTTCGGCCTTAGCTGTGGGAGACTACAATGCTGATGGCCTACTTGATCTTGCCCTTACAGGTAGCAATGGCACACAACCCCTTGCTAGAGTATTTGAAAATACCGGGAACTTCTCTTCAAATACCGCTCTCGTAAACTTAGGTGCTCCGACTACTGGGGTACTAGAAGGGGCGATTGCCTTCGGAGACTATGACAATGATGGGTACAAAGACTTAGTCATTGCTGGGCAAGATGGCAATGGCTCAGGTGACTTAAGTGCCCAGCTTTATCGTTACGACAACACCGCGGGGCAGTTCGTATTAGAAGACGTTCAAGGAACTCCCTTAGCTGACTTAGGTGCAGGTAGTGACATTGCTTGGGGCGATTATAACCAAGACGGAAAGCTTGATCTATTGATGGCTGGAAAGTCTGGAACCGGAAGCACTCAAAATACCTTGACCCTATTTCGCAACATCAATGGAAACCCCGCTTCCACGCCGGGAGTTCCAGGTATCGGAAACCACAGCATCAATGGATATGAGGTT
>CAZFPQ010000087.1:22308-24769 GCA_964521065.1 uncultured Bacteroidia bacterium
GTGAACAGCTTTTTCTATGAGCCTCCCTCCTTTTTAGACTCTACCGAGTTCGTTTTTGGTGGCTCTGCCCCTCAAGGACTCAGCGATGGAGAGCTTGCTTGGGCAGATGTAGATTTAGATCAAGACTTAGACTTGGTCGTGATGGGATACAATGGCAGCAATGTCATAGGAGGTGTCTATCGCAACAACAATGGAATTCTCAATTTCCAAGCTTCGGGTCTCAATGGATTGCAAGGCGCCCGACTTTCTCTCGCAGACATCGATGGTAACCAAACCCTAGACCTGGTTGTGATAGGAGAAAACGGGGGAGGAAACCCTCAGACCCGTTTATACCGCAACACTGGCGGAACTTATACCCTTTTGAATAGCGGCCTGCCAGCTTTGAGCCAAGGTGATGCTGCGTTTGGGGATTATGACCAAGATGGTGATGCCGATTTGGTTTTGATCGGAGACAATGGGGGAAGTGAATTCATAGGTTTATACCTCAATGACGGGAATGGCAATTTTAGCGCTGCTTCTCATTCTCTACAAGCGGTCCAAAATGGGCACGTTTCATGGCAGGACTTTAACCAGGATCAACTGTTAGACTTGCTGGTTCTAGGAGAGTTTAATGGAAGCCCTGTTCTGCGCCTCTACCGAAACCTAGGCTACGGAGAGTTTGAAGAAGTATTCCGACCCGGAGGTAGTGGCTTGGTAGACCTTAGCGAAAGTGATGCAGATTGGGCCGATTACAATGATGATGGGTTTCCTGATTTGGTGATCACGGGACGCAACCAGACTCAGCTCCAAACGCGGATACTTCGCAATGAAGCCGGTACCGGAAACTTTACCAACGTATCGAGCTTATTGCCTGTAGAGCGGGGAGCCGCTCGGTGGGGGGATTTTGATGACGACGGGATATATGATCTGGTTTATGTAGGAGAAGGGGCAAGTGGTTCCTTGGCAAAAATTTATCGCTTCATTGGAGGAGCTTTTCAGGAGCAATTAATCGGCCAGCTGCCTCTAGAAGCTGGACGGGATGCCAGTTTGGCCTTTGGTGACTATAACTTAGATGGGAAACTAGACCTCGCCTTGATGGGGCAAGGAGACAATGGCAGATTTCTACAAGTGCTACGCAATGTAGATTCTACCTTAAACCAGATCCCTGATCAACCCAGCAATTTGCAAGTAGACATCTCCGCAGATACCGTCATTTTCTCTTGGCAATTGCCTGCAGGTAGCCTTGGTCAGAGTTTCAATGTCTACGCCGGTACAGCTTCTAATCAGGCCAATATCTTGCCGGGACTGAGTAACCTCAATACTGGCTTCCGCCGACTTGCCCAACTCGGGAATGCCGGTGGAGACGGTGAGCTTCGTTTGATTGGCTTAGACGGCGGAAACATGGCTTGGGGGGTACAAACAGTCGGACAAGATTTTGAAGCCAGTGATTGGGTACAGGGGGCGAACTTTACGTACCAGCGTCCTGATTTTATCAATTACAACGTAAGAACTTTTTCCCAGGCACCTGATGGCTATGCCGATGGAGACTTAGCTTGGGTTGACATCGATGCAGATGGGGACCTAGACCTGAGTATTACGGGTGCTACAGGACTGAATTCCGCTGATACGCGGGTTTTCCGCCAAGACGCCAATGGGCGCTTACAGAGCAATCAAATATTGGATGCTCTCGAAAATAGCTCGCTGGCTTGGGCTGATGTAGAACTAGATGGGGACCTGGATTTGGTGATCATGGGAGAAAGCCCCAACACAGGACAGGGAACTACCCAGCTATATCGAAACAATGGAACCGGAACCTTGACCTTAGACAATGCTCGATCAGCCACTCTACCAGACTTAACCCAGGGAGATTTGGCATGGTTAGATGCAGATAATGATGGAGACCAAGATTTGCTGATTACGGGTATCGATGATGGAACCACGGCTTCGGGACTATACCTGAATGATGGAAATGGCTTTTTTAGCTTAGATCCTCTTAGCCCCTTCCCCCAATTAACAGAAGCCTCCATTACAGTTGGGGATGTCAATTTAGATGGCAGTCCGGATTTTGCCATTAGTGGCTTGGGGGATGGACAAACTTCTACTTCAGTTTGGCTAAACCAAGGGATTCGAGGAGGATTTTTACGTGTTAATAGCCCACTGCCACAAGTGGCCAATGGATCTTTGGCTTTTGGCGATGCCAATGGCGATGCCTTTTTAGATTTATTGATCAGTGGAGAAGATGCGAGTGGGGTCTTTGTTACCTCTCTTTATATCTATAATCCCGGGAATCAAGGGTTTACGGAGCGTCCAGAGGCCGCCCTCACAAACCTAAGCCGCGGGAGTGCTGCTTGGGCAGATTTCAACGAAGATGGCCTGGTTGATTTAGCTCTAAGTGGGCGAGACGAAAACGGACTGGCTTTAACCCAGCTATACCGGAATAATGGTGGAAATAGCCTGGTATTGGCCTCGACCAGTTCTCTTG
>CAZFPQ010000088.1:0-10651 GCA_964521065.1 uncultured Bacteroidia bacterium
GACTCGACATGACACATAGGGCGTTTAGGATAGGCGTTCTTCTCTCGCAGCGCAGCGGTCTCGCTTCTCTTTGTGGGATTGCTGGAAGCGAGAGGCGGGAGGCGGGACCTTTGGGGGTTCTGGCTTTGCGGTAGGTTGAGACAGTTGTACCGGTGAGATGTCTCGTCAGCAAAACTCGACATGACACCTGCGGTCTAGGAAAGGCGTTCTTCTCTCGCAGCGAAGCGGTCTCGCTTCTTGTTTCCCGCCTCTCACCCCTACACGCAACGCTCTTTTCTAAGGCCACGTTGTGGAAGCAGTGGGACATGTTCTCTTTCTCCCTACCCTAAGCCGATGAAATACCAAACTGCCGCACTGTTTTTCTTGGTCCTGGTTTCCTGCCAAACTCCCTCTATCCCCTCCTGCCCGCAAGTCTCAGAGCACTTAGCTGATCAGGTATCTTTTCCCTGTGGGGTCGTGGTCGATCCATCTAGCTTGGAATTCAACCAGGCTTACGCGGGCATTGTCGATGACCACTTCAACAGCGTGACCGCCGAAAACATCATGAAGCCAGATGCGCTGCATCCGGTGGAGGGGGTTTTTGATTGGGCCGCAGCGGATCAATTGGTCGACTATTGCCAGAGGAGTGGAAAGCGCTTGCATGGGCACACCTTGATTTGGCATCAGCAGTTGCCTTTTTGGATGCAGCATTACCAGGGGTCACGCGAAGACTGGGAGAGGATGTTCAAAGATCACATCACCCAAGTGGTCAGTCATTTCAAGGGCAAGGTCGCCAGTTGGGACGTGGTCAATGAGGCTTTCAATGATGATGGCAGCTTGCGCAACACGATCTGGAAAGAGCATTTGGGTCCCAGTTACCTTGAAAAGGCCTTTCGCTACGCGCATGAAGCTGACCCAGAGGCCAAGTTGTTTTACAACGATTACTCGGTCGTTTTAGCCCCTCAAAAGAGGGCCGCCATCTTGGCTTACTTCAGCCAGTTAAAGGCACAGGGCGTTCCCATCCATGGCATTGGGGTGCAGATGCACATTTACAATGGCTTTCCCACGGATTCTGAAATTTCCCAGGCCATGGATGACATCTGGCGGGCGGGCTTTTTGGTTCATCTCTCAGAATTGGACATCTCTATCAATCCTTTGGGGCAGGCCATGCCTACCCCACCTGAAGATGAATTGGCCCGACAAGCCAATCGATACCTGTACATCTTCCAAAGTTTTAAGCGTATTCCCGAAGCATATCAGTTTGGCATCACCATCTGGGGTGTGAGTGATGCAGATTCCTGGATTCGCTACTTTTTCAACCGAGACGATTATCCCCTCCTGTTTGACGACCAGTACCAGCCCAAGCCGGCTTTTTGCAAACTCATTTCTACCTTATGAAAAAGCTCATCTGTTTGGCTGCCTGGACCATGATCTGGCTGCCACAAAATGTCCAAGCCCAACTATCGATCGCCTACTACCCTTTTCAATCGGAGCTTTCCTTCAGTACCCACACCGAACGCCTGCTCTGGGCAGACCTTCGCCTGCTCACCAATACCTTTTGGGGAAATATCACGACCGAGCCTGCCCTGATGGCCAACATCGCAAGGAGCCCAAGGGCTAACACCTATCTAGGCCTTGGTTCCAATTTTAATTTCTTCAACGCCGCCAGTGGCCTCCCCATCCTCAATGGCTATGTCCTGTATCTCGGCGTTCGCTTCAAGCCAATTCAAGCCCTTCCTCAGATACAGCTCATTGGCGAGCTTTCTCCTTACATGAACCCTCAACTCGATGGCGGGCTCCTGCGAACCAGGTTGGGGGTGGCTTATCAGTTTGAGAGACGGCGAGATGGCGATTCCCCCATTTCTGAATAAGAGAGCTTCCAGGGCTCCTCCTTTCCGAACAAAACAGGGCCACATACGGTCTTTGCTTTTTCAAATACCAATCACAACAATGACTTTACCCGAAGCTTGATCTCAGTTAACGGTGGTTGTGGAAGTTAAAGCTTTCAACCATCCAAGAGATTCCCATGAACAAAAGTCTCATTCTCCTGTCCTTGTTGTTGGTCGCGCTTACGGCCTACCAGGTTGTTGATAAGACCCAGTCCCCCCAATTGGTGCGGAAACCTTATCTGCAAAGTGCCATCGCAGACAGTGTAAGCATCCTTTGGCGAACTGATACGGCTACTTCCGCCAGCCTAGCCTACAAATCTGCGAAAGAATCAAGGTGGAACCACGTAACGGGATCCACTAAGCTGACCCATACGGGTGTATATGAAAACGAAGTGGTGCTTACCCATCTAAGCCCTGATACACGATACGAATATCAGATTTTCACCGATGGACGCCAGCTTCTCTCCGAGCAAGATCTGTATTTCACCTCTCCGGTCGGCGTCGAAGACTCCGTCTTTTCTTTCTTTGCAGTGGGGGATATAGGCGAACCAGTGGAGGAAGACGGTACCCCAGATCAACTAGGGGAAGCCTTGAGCCACTACGTGGACTCCCTTCGATTTGGGCTGCTGCTAGGAGACATCATCTATCCCGACGGAAAAAGCGAGCTGTATGACCAAAACCTCTTCCAGTATTTTGGGGAAGTGTTTCCCTACGTTCCGGTGTTCACGGTATTAGGGAACCACGACTGGCATGAGCCAGAGGATAACTATGTTCAGGAATGGAAGCTGCCAGGCAACGAACATTACTACAGCTTTGATTATGGCCATGTTCACTTCATAGGGCTAGATACCAAGAATGGGGAAATGTATGAGTACGACGAACAGCTTGCTTGGCTCAAACAAGATCTTTCTACCCATTCGGGAAAACAGGACTGGGTCATAGTCTTCCTCCACCATAATGGCAAATCCTGTACCTACAAAAAAGCCTATGAAGGGGTGGTCAGTCTCTACCCTATCTTCGAGCAATACAAGGTAGACTTGGTGCTAAATGGCCATGCCCATACCTACGAACGCTTGCAACCTATGAACGGCCAAGGGGAAATCGCCGCAGTCGACCCCAGTAGCACACATACCTACCCACATCCCCAAGGCTTCATGAGCATCACCATCGGCAGTGGCGGCAAACTCCGAGGCATTGGCTCCGACCCAAAACCCTGGAGTCCCCATCCCGATAGCTGCCAATATCCAGGCTTAGTTGCCGCTTACGTCCACGATTGGGCCTTCTTGGCACTGGACGTTGATGGCAAGCAACTCGTAGGGCGAGCCATTACCACGGAAGGATTAGAGGTAGTGGACGAGTTTGTCATTGACAAGCGCTAGGGGACCTCATTTATCATGGAAGAAAAGCCTACCACAGAGAACCGTGGTAGGCTTTTCTTTCATCCTCCTGCAAAAGTACAAGGTGGATTTTTTCGTTAAACGCTAGTATCCCTGATTCTGCTCCAGGAAGCCTTCAATGTTCGAAGCTCCATCAATGGCGCTCTGAGGAATAGGGAATAGGCGCTTGTTCACATCGGTGCTGGTCTTCTCGGTCCAGGAATCTTCGTACTTGCCAAAGCGAATCTGGTCGCTGCGGCGGAAGCCTTCCCAATACAACTCAAAACCACGCTCGCGGAACAGGATGTCTAGGTCAATCGCTCCCAGATCAGCAGGAGTCTGCGAAGGACGAGCGGTACGAGAAGCGCGCACGGCATTGACGTCCGCCAGGGCGCCAGCTTCATCGCCTAGGCGCAGCTTGGCCTCGGCACGCATCAGGTAGATCTCAGCCAATCGCATCAAGACGAGGTCCACGCTGCTGAAATTGTTACCATTGGGAGAAGTACGGCTAAACTGATACTTGGAGCAACGAAAGCCCTTGTTGTGCAAGCGGCCTTCATTGGTGAAGTCTACCTCCATGGTGTGCGCCACGTAGCCAGAATCGCGGTCTGGGCCATTGCCCTTGCGCTGGATCACGGGGTAGATGCGTACTTGTCCATCGTCGCAGCGGATGAATTCTCCATCAGATCCTTTACGTGGACCCCAAAGGACACCGCGTAGGATACCCCGGTTGATCTCAAATTCGGTGTCGGTGATGCAGTAAAAATGGTCCTCGTCATTGACAGGAGAAATGCCCGTCAGGTCTTGTAGTTCCTCTGGGATGTCGATGTTTTCCTGGTAGAAACGAGCGTCAGCCTCAGCCGGGTCCACCGAACCATAGGCATCTACCCAGGTCTGATAAAAATCAGAGGTAACGGCGGGGCCATCGGTACCGTCTGCACTAGGGAACTCTGGACGTGGGAACAAGGAACCGGCAATGGACCAATAAGCCCAGCGGCTATGCTCTCTTCTCAATACACCGCGCTGGTCCAAAGAGAAGATAATCTCAGGATTGGAGCTGTTCTCGTCGTTGAAAAGTTCGAAGTATTCTGCAGAGAAATCATAGTCACCAGAGTTGATGATGTTGTCGGTGTATTCCACCACTTTGTTCATGTCCTCAGTGGTGAAGGTGGGGGTTCCGTAAGGATCGCGGTACACTGCAGCATTGAGGTGAAGGCGAGCCAGCAAGCCCCAAACGGCAGCTTGAGTGAGGCGACCGGGTCCCAGGTTGGTATTGATTACATTGACCACCGAACTTAACTCTGCTTCCAAATAGTCTACCGCTTCTTGACCACGGAGGATATTTGACAAATCACTGGTGTTTTCCTTGTCAAATGCCAATCCCCAGCTATCAAGCATCAGCATATTGAGGTAGGCACGGAGGGCGATCATTTCGTACAGAGCGCCCTCGGCCTCGCTGTCACCAGCCTCTGCCAAAGGACGTAGTACCTCAATCGCCGAAATAGCGCGAGAGATGTTCTTGGTCAACTCATTCCAGGAGCTTCCTACGAGGTCGTTGCCAGAAGTCATCAGGTGCTGGTGAACTGCAATGAACTTCCCCCCGTCAAACCAGTCGGTACCGCCTCGGTAAGGCAGGATGCCCTCATCGGCCGCGATCAGTTGTAGACCGTAATAATTGGTGTGACGCCAGGTCCAAGAGACCTGTCCGTAAGCTGGAGCAATGGCTCCGCTGACTGCCTCAGCCTGACCAGCTCCGGTCAGGGACTCATCGAGGATGTTCTCTACTAGGTCGGTGCAACCCCAGTTTGCCAGGGTAAACATGCCCACAATCGAGAAAGCAAATATTTTTCTTAGCATGGTTTTTATGTTTTGTTCCAACCGGATGAGGGTTGGGAATAGAATCATGGGTTAGAATGATACATTGAGGCCAAGCAGGATGGTTCTGGCTCTCGGGTAGGTAAAGCGGTCAATGCCAAAAGTCTGAACTCCACCGATAGATCCACCGGTATTCACTTCTGGATCGTAGCCAGAGTAGTCGGTGATCACAAAGAGGTTTTGACCCGTGATGGATAGGCGGAAGTTTTGCACCCAGTCGCCCATGCCCCACTGGCCAGGACGGGCGGTGTAACCCAAGGTCGCGTTGTTCAAACGCAAGAAGCTGCCGTCTTCCAAGTAGCGGGTAGAAACTTCGTTGGAATTGGTGATGTCTTCTTCAGGAAATTCCACGGCGAAATCGGTGGTGTTGAAAGAAGACGCCAAACTTCCCTTTTGGAAGAGAGACATGGTGGTATGGTTGTAGATCTTATTGCCAGAAACTCCATTGAAGTTCACCGCCAAGTCAAAACCTTTGTACTCCATGTTGAGGTAGAAGCCGTACAAGAGATTTGGCAGGGCCGTACCTACCACGCTGCGATCGTTTTCTAGAACCTGTCCGTCGTTATTGATGTCGCGGAATGAGTTCAGTCCATCGTCTCCGATTCCGGCAAACTCCTTCATGTAAAAAGCGCCGATGGGTTCGCCGTTGATGTACCCGTTGATGGTGGCTCCAGTCTGACCCGCACCCGTAGCTGCACCCGTAGTCAATACCGCAAAGGGAGAGTTGCGCACTTCATTGTCGATAAAAGTGAGGTTCCCACCTATGCTGTATTGGAAATCACTGCGAGGATTGTTGCGATATTCCAACGATAGCTCAACCCCAGAGTTCACGATCTCCATGTCTTCCACATTGGTCCAGAAGGTGGCTGTAGGCTGAATGGGATCTGCCGGAACTACCTCTAAGAGGATATTTTCAGACACTTTGTTGAAGTAATCCAGGGTGCCTACGATGCGGTCACCAAACAAGCCAAAGTCAATCCCTAAGTCAAACTGGGTAGAAATCTCCCACTGAATGTCAGGGTTGGCTAGGCGGGTAAAGATGGTACCAAATGGATAGTCATCCAGGGTAGTCGCATCGGGAGAAAGGGGATAAGTATCGTTGTTGTTTTTGCTTTCGGTAAAGCTTAACTGAGTAATCTTAGAAGGAATTTCCTGGTTACCCGTCTGTCCCCAGCTAGCGCGCAGTTTTAGGTTGTTGAAGGGGGTATTGCTCATGAATGATTCCCGGGCGATGTTCCAACCTAGGGCAAATGAGGGGAAATACCCGTACTTATTGTTCTCGCCAAACTTCGAAGAACCGTCTGCACGCAGGGTCGCGGTGAGCAAATACTTGCCATCAAACTGGTAGTTCAAGCGCCCAAAGAATGACTGCAATTCGTTTTCTACGGCAAATGAATTCAGCGTGGTCGGCTGATCTTGGGTGCTGGTTTGATCTTGGAACTGGGGCTCCACATCGTTGTTGGCAAAACCACTTAGGCTAAACGACTTTTGTTCTACGAAGGTCTTTTGGTAGGAATGACCAGCCAAGAAGACAAGGTTGTTACGACCTGCTTCCAGGTTGTAGGTAAGGGTATTCTCCACCAGCTGATTTTGGTTCTGGGTGGCGATGCTGGTCAAAGAACCCAGCTCAAGGCCTTCTAGCAGCGCGTATGGCTCGGTCTGCACATCGCGGTTGGTAGAGGAGTAATCCAAACCCAGGTTTAGGCGATAGGTCAGCCCTTTGATGATTTCAATCGAAGGGGCTATGTTGGCCAGCAAGCGGCTGTTAACGGCCTCGTCTGAGTAAAGCTCGTTGCGCAACAAAGGATTGAGGATCTCATCCAGGATGGTGGGCTCGCCATTTGTCTCCGCAGGAATGGTCGGGTTCAGGCGCAACATGTCAACGATAACGCCCTGGTTGGGACGGCTATTCTCGGTGCGAGCACCTGAGAAGTTGTAATCGACTTTGAGTCGGCCATTGAAAGCTCTC
This sequence comes from uncultured Bacteroidia bacterium, assembly GCA_964521065.1. GTDB lineage: Bacteria > Bacteroidota > Bacteroidia > J057 > J057 > CAYVAP01. Next base: position 7,089 of record CAZFPQ010000088.1, read on the forward strand.
TGAGTCAAGTTGGCTCGGCCAGAGTAGCGACGCAGCTTACTGTTGATCAGAATGCCTTCTTGGTCTTCTACACCAGCAGAGATGTAGTATGAGAAAAGGTCACTTGCCGCACCACTCATGGATACGTTTACATTGTTGGAACGAGCGGTCTGAGTTAGCACGTCTTGCCAGTCGGTTTCTCCTCCACCATCAAACAGGTTCCCATCAATGGCATTAACCTGACTGACAAACTCATCCGCAGAGAAGACGTCGATTTTGTTTGAAAGAGTTGACCAAGCAGTGGTAGCAGACACATTCATCTCCGCCTTGCCAGCTTTGCCACGTTTAGTGGTGATCACGATTACCCCATTGGCGGCGCGGGCTCCGTAGATGGCGGCGGCAGAAGCATCCTTCAAGACATCTATGCTGGCGATGTCTTGAGGGTTGATGAAGTTTAATGGATTGCTGGCTACACCGGTAGCAGAATTGTCCAGGACAAAGCCATCAACTACATAAAGTGGAGTAGTTCCGGAACGAAGACTGCCCACTCCGCGGATGATCACGTCTTGGGCAGCACCAGGCTCCCCACTCACGTTGGATACATTTACCCCGGCTACTTTACCTTGCAGCAGTTGTCCCGGGTTGACCACCAGGCCGCGGTTAAACTCTTCCGCATCTATCGATCCAATGGCACCGGTCACGTCAGAGCGCTTTTGCACCCCATAGGCTACCACTACCACCTCATCCAGTGAGCCAATGGCAGCGCCCATCACCACCTGGATGGTGGTCTGATTCCCGACGACGATTTCCTGGGTTTCATAACCGTAGAAGGTCACGACTAGAACATCATTTTCTGTCGCAGAAATGGTAAACTCACCAGTTTCACCGCTAATGGCACCTGTGGCGGTACCTTTGACGACTACGCTGGCCCCAATGAGGGCTTGGCCTTCTGCGTCGGCCACGGTACCCCTAATTTCCTTTGTGTTGTCTCGTTGCGCCAGCAATTCTCCCTGCCCAATAAAAGACAGAAGGAACCCTACGCACAAAACCTTCATCAGCAAAGTTCTCATAAAAAGTAGTGTTTGGTTCATGAATCTAAATCGTGCTATTGCTAGCTATCAGGTGGTTGGCAAGTGGAGCTAATGCATGCAAAGAACCCTATACCAACCGGGTACAACACTACTTATCAGGGGTTACTCCATCGTGAATCCTGGTGTTAAAATGGGTTAGGGATGCGTTAGGAAACTTCGAGAAAATGCAGATTCCCTAACATAGGAATTCACCCTGAGTTAATATGAGTATATCAGGAGCATGAAATTTGCCTCCCATTCAATAACTTTCAGTGAGCGGACATGAGAAAAATGGTAAGCGGGGTACGGGAATACGGGGCACGAGTGTGCGGGTGTGCGGGTGTGGGTGTACGGGCTATGTGGTGGTAAATATTCATTGGGTCTTTTTTACCCTACCTCTTAGTCCGTAGCCCGATTTTCGCTGTCCAAGTACCAAAGTATGGAATAAGGGCATGTTCCATCTATACGCCATCCCACCTTTCCCTTAAAAAATTCCCTGCAGGGCCACAATCGTACTTCGGTTGAAGGGAGCAGGGTTTGATTCGGCGGGATGCTGTACGGTTAAAAACAGGGTCTTGCCATCGGGGGTGAACTCCAATCCAGTCATTTCACACCCCTCTGGGCCTACCGCGAGGCGCTTAATCCCCAGATAATCTGCACTCCCATCCGAAGAAATAGGAATCATGTACACCTCTAGATAGAGTTTCTGTTGCTCATAAGATTCGACTTGTGCCCCAGTAATGGAAGCGATGGAAGCATCCTCGCAGACAAACAGGTAGGGCTGCCCATTTACCTCACGGACTAGCAAGCCGTCGGGCACATTGAAATAGCCTCCGTCTGAGGTTTTACCCCCCTCTAAAAAGACACTCATCTGTTGGGTACTTGGATCAAATACCAACATGCGACCAAACCAGTCTTGGGTTTTATACTCCCCAATAGAAAGTGGTTCTCGTTGAAGGTGCAGCGCAGGTCTACCGCCCATGGCTACCCCTTGGCTGAAGTCAAAACCTCCTCCAGATTCAGAAATATAAATTTTGCCCTCATAGGCATCGATCCACTCATGTGACTTGAACATGGTGGCTCCCATGTGAATCGCCACCTCCCGGGCATGAATCAAGGAATCCAACTCCATAGGCATGGCCAACCAGCTACCACCAGCCCCATCTTCAGATTGCTGGTAAGCGTACAGTTGGCCCTGGGTATAATCATGGGGGGTATTGGCTTCGAATTTGAAAAAAACACAGGGCCCAAAGTCATCGGTCAGGTAAACAGTCTTACCATCTGGGGTACAGTATGTGTCTTCATGGGAATAGCGTCCCATGTGCCAGAGCTTATGTAAAGGTTTCTGAGTAGCTGCATCCACTTCTACCATCCAGCCCATGTTTTCATTTCGCTTCATACCCTTAAAATCCGAGGTGTCCCGAAAATGCTCTCCTTGGTGATACAATTCTTCGTTGCTGAAAGGTGGATACTCTTCAGCCGTCAAAATGGTCCCATGGGGAGTCACTTCCCCGCCGCAGTTGTGCCAAGTCCCTCCCAAATCTTTAAAATCTATGTAATGAGCGTCTCCTACTTGCTGCCAGCGTCCCTCGACCTTTTTCACTTCCAGCCAGCTCATACCTCCCCCATCGCCTAAAATAGAATTGGAGTCTCTTAGTTCATGATTCATGAATAGCCTCCCATGTTCGCTGCTTCCCTCAATGGGGATGTAACCCAGAAAATCGATCTTTTTCTTCGACAAGCGCATCCCCCCCTCCTCCGTCATTACGGAGTCTGCTGCGCCACGGTAGATGATATCAGTCTGGGTCCCCTCCGGAACCAGCAAGGTTTGGGTGCTGTATTCATTGGGTACCGAAGCAAACTGAACCCCAAGCGGAAGGGGTTCCGTATGGGTTTCCTTGCAGCCGAAAAGGATCAAAAGGAGTGCGCCAAGTGCAAGTGAGGTAGGGAGTATTTTCATTGGGATCAAGTGAAAGAGACCGTCGAATTCCTAGTGCTACAATACTAGGCTCCCTGTTCCAAATGGGTGTTATGCGAGGGTTAACCCTTTGGCAAGATTTTGCCGACTTCTCCCCACACTTGATGATTCAGGCATTTGATCTCTTTTTAAAAAGGCAAAACAAACAACTTGATTGGCAAAGCAGTTAAAACAAAGTAATCCATATGTTGAATGCATTGCCATGGGCCGAACCAGCAAAATAGACTCACCCCTTAGACAAGCTGTATATATTTTCTGTATGCAAGAGGTACAACGTGAACGCCAGGGAAGCCAAGCGGATCTGGATTTTATGTTGGAAGATTTTTGGCTGAAAGATACTGCGGTATCCGAGTATGTCATGAAACGAAAAGGGATGTGGGAGATTCACTTGATCTTCGCCTGGTATACCCAACCCTTGCAATTCATCAAACGAAAGATCACTTCTGTTTCATCACGAAGAAAAGCAGAGTTTACCGCCTCTATCATGCGTAGACAAGCCGCTAAGGACGTAAGAGGCACCTTAGAGGTCAATCCCA
>CAZFPQ010000088.1:10668-24748 GCA_964521065.1 uncultured Bacteroidia bacterium
CCTTATTCAACACCTCTCTCAACTAGCTTATTATCAATACTTTTAATGTAAAATAGAGCAAGCATACAAATGAAGGAATGATTATATCTATTTTTCTTCATTTGTATTTAGATCGATTCTAAATTGATGCGATTATTAGACCAAAAAGGTAGATATCCAGAAATTTTGTTTAGCTTATATGAAGACATTTATATGTCTACATGTCTTTAAGGAACTTTTTACTCGCATTTCAATTTACTACTACTCATGGCAAATGTACTCTGGCTACAAGGAGGTGCATGCAGTGGAAACACCATGTCCTTTCTCAATGCCGAAGAGCCGACTGTGATCGAATTGGTGACAGACTTCGGAGTCAACATCCTCTGGCATCCTTCCATCGGTCTTGAAATCGGAGAACAAGTCTCTGACCTCATGTCAGACTGTATCTCTGGAAAAACCCAATTAGACATTTTGGTCTACGAAGGATCCATCGTTCAAGGGCCCAACGGTACGGGAACCATGAATTACTTTGCCGACCGTCCCATGATGGACTGGATCAAAGAACTGTCTGAAGTAGCTGCTTACGTGGTGGCCATTGGGGACTGTGCCACCTACGGAGGTATTCCGGCAGTTCCCCCTAACCCCAGTGAATCTACCGGGATGCAATTCCACAAAAAGGACAAAGGAGGCTTTCTAGGAGCCGATTATGTCTCTAAAGGGGGCCTTCCGGTAATCAACATTCCTGGTTGTCCTGCCCACCCCGATTGGATCACCCAGATTTTGGTAGCCATTTCTACCGGTAGAATTGGGGACGTATTGATTGACAAGTATCACCGACCCACTACCTTTTTCTCTGACTTTGTACAAAATGGCTGCACCAATGCCATGGCTTTCGGTGAAAAGATCGACGGTCATTTTGGTCAAAGAGGGGGCTGTCTCTTTTATGAAGTAGGCTGTAGAGGGCCCATGACCCACGCGAGTTGTAATCGGATTCTTTGGAATCGCCATTCCTCTAAAACCAGAACCAATCATCCTTGCCTGGGTTGTACGGAACCGGGATTCCCCCACCACGACCTTAAAAAAGGCTCGGTATTCAAGACCATGAAGTATTTAGGCTTTCTACCTAAAGAAACACCTACTGGAGAAAGCAAGCTTGCTTACTATTTCAAAGCTGGTATCGGCAAAGTGACCGAGGCACCAGATTCCGCCAAAAATTACGGGAAGTCTAAATAACCCTTAACTACTCTACTCAATTATATCATGGCTTCAAAAGAATTGAATATTTCACCGGTTGGCCGCGTGGAAGGCGACCTCGATGTGAAGGTATATATGGAAAATGGGGTGGTGACCAAGGCCCACACCCAAGCTGCTATGTTTCGTGGATTTGAGCGCATCATGGCTGGCAAAGACCCCCAATCAGGTCTGATTGTAACGCCGCGTATTTGTGGTATTTGTGGAGGTTCCCACCTTTATTGTGCGTCCTCGGCCTTAGATACGGCATGGGGTACCCAGCTTTCTCCCAATGCCCTGCTGCTAAGGGCCATTGGCCAGGCTACCGAAACCATTCAGAGTATTCCTCGCTGGTTTTATGCCATTTTCGCGACAGACATGGCAAACAAGAAGTTTGCCAACAAGCCCCTTTATGATGAAGTAGTGAAGCGCTGGGCTGCCTACGTAGGCACCACTTTCCAAACTGGGGTAGTGGCCTCGGGTCGTCCCGTAGAAGTATATGCCCTCTTTGGAGGCCAGTGGCCTCACTCTAGCTACATGGTCCCTGGAGGAGTGATGTGTGCTCCGACCCTCAAAGACATCACGCGCGCACATGCCATCATGAACCAGTTTAGGAACGACTGGCTAGAGCCCGTATGGCTGGGCTGTTCTATCGAGCGCTACCTTCAGATTCAGTCTTGGGATGACATGATGGATTGGCTCAATGAAAATGAGTCACACTACAACAGTGACCTGGGATTGTTGCTGCGGGCAGGTATCGAATTTGGACTAGATAAGTTTGGACAAGGGGTAGGTAAGTTCTTGGCTTACGGAACCTATCTCCATAAGGATCGCTACAACAAGCCCACCATCGAAGGACGAAACGATGCCTTGATTTCCCCCTCTGGCTTCTTTGACGGAGAAAACTTCCATACCTTCAATCACCTAGAGGTCATGGAACACGTGAAGCACTCCTGGTTCACCGACCAGCCTCCTCTTCACCCTTGGAAAGAACCTTTGCCCACTCCCGTACCTTCTCAAAACCTAATGGATACCAACTTTGAGGACAAATACAGTTGGTCCAAAGCACCTCGCTACATGGGTTACGCTGCTGAGGCGGGACCTTTATCGCGGGTGATCATGAATGCGAATCCAGCGAACCTGGACCATCAAAACCGAGATCCACTGTTCTTAGACATCATGCAGAAAATGGGGCCAAGTGTTTTTACCCGCGTGCTAGCGAGGGTACATGAAGCCCCCCGTTTGTATGAGCAGATCAACAAGTGGCTTTCCGAAATTCGTTTGGACGACGAGTTCTACATCAAGCCAGAGGAAAAGGACGGCATTGGTTTCGGAGCCACCGAAGCGGCCCGGGGAGCACTCGCTCACTGGATTGAGGTAGAAGGAGGAGTGATCAAGAATTACCAAGTCATTGCCCCCACTACCTGGAACGTCGGCCCCAATGACGGGGAAGAAAATCCAGGTCCGATTGAGGCGGCTCTCACCGGCACGGAGATCGAAGATCCACATGATCCGGTAGAAGTAGGCATGGTGGCTAGGTCATTTGATTCTTGCCTGGTGTGTACCGTCCATGCCCACGACAAAAAATCTGGTGAAGAACTCGCCAAATTTAAACTCTAAACCAAGTAGGATATGGTATGAGGCAATAAGGCATAAGAGAAACAGTATAAGTCAGCATAAGGTCAGATCGGCCACATCTTGTACCTCACCACTTTTTGCCTCATACCTACCTCCCTTTGGGTTTTGTTGAAATCGCAAACCGCGCGAATCAAAGCGCCGAGTTGGCAAGTTATCCATGCCCTCGTATCAAACTCTTGACTCTGCTGCTCTCCTCATAATATTCATATGAATCCCCCATTTACTGCCATCATGGGCTTCGGCAATCCTGTTAGAAGCGATGATGGAATCGGATGCTACGTGATCGAGCAACTGCAAAAAAGCCTTGGCAAACGGTCGGATATCGGCTTGTTTGACATGGGCACTTCTGCCTTCGAGGTCCTGTTCCAGCTCAAAGGCAGTACCCAAATCTTGATAGTTGACGCAGTAGTCAATACCGGAGAAAAACCCGGAACCTTGTACAAGGTCCCCGCTTCTGAGATCGAAGGAAATATCCAACATGACCCCATGGTCTTTCTTCACAGCCTGAAGTGGGATCAAGCCTTGTCTTACACCAAAAAAATATTGCAGGAGGAATACCCCGAGAACATTTCGGTATACCTGATTGCGGTTGACAATACTCGTCTGGAAGTGGGTTTATCTCAGGAGGTCCAAGCGGCTGGAGATCAGGTGGTCCAACATATTCTGGAAACCTGCTCTCCCACCTCTCTACACGTCGATTCTCACCACTGATTTCTATGCCATGATATTTCCAAAGCCCGGGGCTACCCCCAGGAATGAATTAGCGGCTGATCAGGCTGTACTGAAAGCTGGTCACCTGCGCTTCGGTCGCGACCTCGCCCAGCAAGTATTCCAAGGAGAGTTGCAAGCAAAGATTGCCTTTGACGCAGATAAAAAATGCTTTGTGCTATGCAAGGCGAGCTTGATGACCCTCAACATGAGGTATCCCAAGCCCGCGCCCATCATGATCAAACAAAGAAACCTCAATGGGGAGCTGTCCATCAATGTGCAGGAATGGATCCTAGACCACGATCTCCCCGAAAACCACTCAGAACTCGCCCTTACCTGGGAAGAGCGGGTTAATCTATTGACCATTCAACTATAATTATTCGTCCGTATATGCTCCAGATATATACCCACACGCAGGATCAGGAATGGCTTCAGTCCCTGCTCCCTGCTTCCATGAAATCGGAGATTTGCTTGGTCGCCTCAGAGGGATTGGAGATCTCCGAAAGCTCGGGACTCTGGGTCTCTCCACAAGGTATTCACCTTGGGCCCGCCTGGTTTGAGGAGCGCCCTGGTTACATGTTCCCCGATTTTTTACCCGCTGATGAGCCCACGGTTTTGTCGCTTCTGGAAATTTTGTTGGGAGCCCCAAACCCTGTCAAAACGGAATCCTTGCTGCCCTCTGTGGCGGTAGAATTCGCTGTATTTCAACACCTACTAGCAGGACAACACCTCTCAGAAGAGCTTCTCGAAGCTTGGAGAATGGGCGTTTTGCCTCAAGATCCACATAGGGAATATCGCATGGCTCACAACATGGCCATGTTGCTACACTATGGGAACCTTACCCAGACTGATGACATGCCTTCTCTCCGAGTTTGTTATGAGGCAGCCATCGAAACCGCCCCCTCTCCTAGCATGGCGGGTTTTTCTATCAAACATTTTGCTACCCTGCTCGCTGATTTAGGTCGACTCGAAGAAGCAAAGCAGCTGATAGGTGATGGTCTGAGTACTCCCTTATCGCAAAGGGCACGGATTTCCCTGAGCCTTCTCGCCAATGACCTCATCATAGATACCCTCCCCTTCCCTACCCCACCAAGAGAACTGGAGGAGCTCACCACCTCTATGTGGAATTGCTTGGCATATTTGGAAGAGCATCAGTTGAATGCCCACACCGCCATGTTGCTCATCAGCGCCTCTAGGGTCGCCAACCTGACTGAAAGCTTCTCGGAGTCATTGGGCTACATCAATCGCTCTCTGAACATACTTTCGGACCTAGCTTTGCCTGAGCTCACGGGAAATGCCCTGATGCAGAAAGGCAATTTGCTTTATACTTGGGCTCAGCAAGGTTCTCCCCAATTTTATCGCCCTGCCGTAGAGACCTATCAACAAGCCGTGAGGATCTTTACCAAGGAGGATGCTCCCCAGGTCTTTGCGACCATCCAACATCACCTGGCCGTCTTGTATTCTGAGATGCCAGATGAAAACAAGAAGAGACATATCTGGGCGGCGGTTTCTGTCCGTTGCTTTGAGGAAGCACTTTCCTATTTCACCAAGGATCGCTTTCCCTATGAATATGGGATGATCTGTAATAATTATGGAAATGCCCTGATCAAGTTTCCCCAGGCCAGAAACATCGATCATACCCAAATGTCCTTGGATTATTATCGGGAAGCACTGCAGGTTCGGCCGGCGGATCACTGGCCCCAAGAGCGAGCCCTTACTTTGCTCAACTTCCTAGAAGCAAGCTGGAAGGTTGGCAACCCAGAAGAAGGATTCAACCAAGATCGCTACCAAGACATGCTTGGCAAAGCCCGCGAAGTCAAAACACTGACGGACAATCCTTCGCTATTGCAAGAAGCAGAACGCCACCTGGAAATGCTGGATTCACTCATTAAAACCATGGAACATGCATGAGATCTCACTGGTACGCACCATCTTCAGGACGCTAGAGGAGGAGTTTTCCCAAGAAGAGTTGAGCAGATTAGATAGCATAGACCTGAAAGTAGGCCTCCTATCCAACGTTGAACCTTTGTTGATGCAAACGGCGTTCACGGCGGTAACAGAAACAAATGAAGCCTACGAGGGAGTGGGGCTCAACATTGAGCAGGTTCCTATTGAAATCCGCTGTCCAAGCTGCGGGCAGACTTCCCTCATCCAACAATACAAATTCGTTTGTGCCCACTGCGATACGCCATCTAACAATGTGATCAGGGGAACAGAACTTTTGATTCATCGGGTTCATTTTCACGATCCCCCTAGCTACAAACAGGAGGCAGATACCGTCTTCGATCATCCATCAAAAGGAACAATCGTCTAGTTTCTATGGCATAAATTACATATATTGATTTTTCAATAACTGACTACTACTCACAATTTCATGGATAAAGTTGCCAAATCTTCTCGCGGGGCGAGAGGGACCGTCCAATGTGACAACACCACCCTACATCTCCTTAAGGCCAATGATTATGTGGCCCAAACCATCAGACAGGAGATGCGCGAAAAGAAGATCCTTCTAATCAATATGACTTCTTCCCCAGGAAGTGGCAAAACGACCCTGCTTCAGGAGACCGTTAAGCGTTTGGGGAAAGAGCTGAACATCAAAATCTTGGTTGGAGACCTAGAAACCGAGCGAGATGCAGACCGTTTGCGGGAAGTAGGCGGAGACGCTACTCAAATCGTCACCGGAGGTATCTGCCACTTGGAAGCCCAGATGATTCTCCAAGCCAAGGAAAACATCGACCTGACTGGAACAGACTTGCTAATCATTGAAAACGTGGGCAACCTGGTTTGTCCCGCCAGTTTTGATTTGGGAGAAGATTATCGGGTTACCCTGATTGCGACCACTGAAGGAGATGACAAACCCAAAAAATATCCCCGCATGTTTTTGACCAGCGAACTGATGCTGGTTACCAAATGCGATCTACTTCCTTATTTGCCTTTTTCGGTAGAGGCAGTAACCCAAGATGCGAGGGAAATCAACCCAGACATTCAAGTGATGGAACTGGCCTCTATTCATGGGGAGGGAATGGACAGGTGGTGCAACTGGCTACGCCAGGCAGTAGCTGCAAAAAAGAATGATTTGATTGTGGCTTCTTGATGCCAACCTATCATTTACATATTGAAGGGTTGGTGCAAGGTGTAGGATTTCGGCCTCATGTATATCGAGTCGCCAAAGCTAGACACTTGTCTGGCTGGGTCAATAATGGCCCCGATGGGGTACACATTGAAATCAACTGCGGGCAGGAGGAAGCCGAAGATTTCTTAGAGGAAATCATCCAAAATCCACCCATCCATAGTTTGATTACTGGACATCAGATCTGGGAAGTCGCTTGTACTCCCCAGGCTGACTTTTATATCAAAGAGTCTACCCAGCAAGGAAGCCCTGAAGTATTGATCACCCCTGATGTCGCTATGTGTGCTTCATGCAGGTCCGAGTTACTGAATTCCTCAGACCGCAGGTACCAGTATCCCTTCATTACCTGTACCGACTGTGGCCCTCGCTTTTCGATTCTAGAAGCCCTACCCTATGATCGGGCGCACAGCAGCATGCATTCCTTTCACCAATGTGAAGCTTGTTTGGAAGAATACCATGCCTCAGATCATCCCAGGCTACATTCCCAGACCAATTCCTGTGCAGCGTGTGGAGTAAAGTACTTCATTCCCTCACAAAATCTGATTGACCAGGAAGAGATCAGGCAGCGCATTTTCACGGCGTGGGAAGCGGGTCAAATTGTCGCCATCAAAGGGATTGGAGGCTACATGCTCACCTGTGATGCCAATCAGCAGGTAGCCATTCAGACTCTCCGCCAACGCAAGAACCGTCCAAGCAAGCCACTGGCTGTGATGTTTCCGAATCTGGATAGCCTAAAAGTAGCCCTCTATTGCCCTCAGAAGGCCCAGAAACTGTTGAAGGGTCCCATCGCTCCTATTGTCATTCTGGCCCAAAAGCCACATGCCTCAGACTCCCTGTGTTTGAAAGAAATTGCACCAGGGATGAACACCGTGGGTGCCATGATTCCTTACGCTCCAGCCTTTGAGTGGCTGCTTTCCGGATGGGGGCGCCCCATCATTGCCACCAGTGGAAACAAGAGTGGATCTGGAATTTTGTACCAAGACGAAGATATTCACCAAGAACTTCAACGCATTGCAGACCTCATCGTGGTCCATAATCGTGAAATCACTTTTCCCCAAGATGACTCTGTATTCAGTTTTGGGCAACACCCCGATACGCAAATCTTGATGAGAAGGTCAAGGGGCATTGCACCAGGGGTTAGGATTCCCAACCCCTATGTGCCTAAGCTGCCCACTTTGGCCATGGGAGCAGATCTAAAAGCCTGCTTTGCCCTCAACCCCCATGGGAAACTCATCGCCAGTCCCTACCTCGGAGACTTGCAGCACTTTCGGCCTCAAAAAACCTATCGCTTGATGCTCGCGCGGATTCAGCAGATCCAGCAATTTCGCCCTCAAGTGATTTTGACTGATGCACATCCAGGCTATGCCTCCAGCGCCATGGGACAAGAGATAGCCACTCAGTTGCGCATCCCGCGTCATCAGATCCAACACCACGAAGCCCACTTTGCCGCCTTGCTCGGGGAGCATGAATTGTGTCAATCGCCCAACCCGGTATTGGGATTTGTGTGGGATGGAACCGGCTACGGATCAGATGGTCAGATCTGGGGAGGCGAAGTCTTTGCTTACACCGAGGGCAAGTTCAGCCGGGAGGCCCATCTTCGGCCTTTCCCCCAACTCTTGGGAGACAAAATGTCGGCAGAGCCCCGATTATCTGCGCTTTCTCTGACCAGTTCGGTGCAAGGGGTAGAACTAGATTTTTTGAAGTCATTCTTCTCTCAGCAAGAATGGTCTCTATACTCCAGGTTGATCCAGCGTACTCATCCCCTGATGAGCAGCAGCATGGGGAGACTTTTTGACGGCGTAGGAGCTTTGTTATTACTTAAACCCTTCAACCAATACGAAGGGGAAGCAGCCATCCTACTGGAACAGCTTGCTCGCCGCTGGGAAGAAGCAGGAAAGCTAGCGGAAGTTCCAGCCTACCCCATCTCTTTAGAGGGCAAACAAATTGACTGGCACCTCATGCTGGGGCAAATCATTAAAGACATGCAAATGGGCGTTTCTTCCGCCTACATTGCTTACCGATTTCATTGGACTTTGGTCCACATGATTCGAATGATAGGTCAGGCCTCCTCCATCAAGCGCTGGGGATTTACCGGAGGAGTATTCCAAAACAGCCTTTTATGTGACTTGATAAGAGAGCAGCTCTCCCAGGAAGCAGAGTTGTTTTTCCATCAGGTCTTCCCCCCCAACGATGAACACCTGGCCTTTGGGCAACTGGTTCATCACCACATCACTCAATCTTTTTCATCTGTTTACCCTCAATCACAAGTCCATGTGTCTAGCAATACCCGGTAAAATCAAATCGATCGAGTCCCAGTATGGCGGTTTGGTCAGAATGGCTAAAGTCCTGTTTGGAGGGATTACCAAAGAGGCCAGCTTAGAGATGGTCCCTCACGCCAAAGAGGGAGATTACGTCTTGGTACACGTCGGGGTGGCCATCAGTGTAGTCGATGAAGCAGAAGCGACCCGGACCTTTACCTATCTAGAAGAAATCGGGGAGCTAGATGAATTGCTCCCGGAGGACAGTCCCAATCTTTCTCCAGAAACCAACCAATCCTGAGGATCATGAAGTTTATCTCCGAATATCGAAACCCTGAGCTCGTAGAGCAGTACCTAGCAGAAATTCACCAGACGGTGACTCGGCCATGGTCCATCATGGAAGTATGTGGGGGTCAAACCCACAGTTTAGTCAAAAATGGGCTGCTATCTCTTTTGCCCAAAGAGGTAAGGATGATTCATGGGCCAGGCTGTCCGGTTTGTGTCACGCCCCTCTCCCTCATTGACAAGGCCGTACACTTGGCCCTAGATCAAGGGGTGATCCTCTGCTCTTTTGGGGATATGCTGCGGGTCCCAGGGTCTGAGAAGTCCCTGTTGCAGGCCAAAGCAGAGGGGGCGGATGTGAGGATCCTCTACTCGCCCCTTGAAGCGGTTAACATTGCCAAAGAAAATCCGGACAAACAGGTCGTTTTCTTTGCGGTAGGCTTTGAGACCACCGCACCCGCAAATGCCCTATCGGTGCTACACGCCCATCGAGCTGGCATTCATAATTATTCCATTCTGGCTTCTCATGTCTTGGTGCCTCCCGCCATAGAAGCAGTATTGAACGACGATGAAGCAGAAATTCAGGGCTTCCTGGCCGCTGGCCACGTCTGTACCATCATGGGCATCAGCGAATACGGTCCTCTCGCAGACAAATACCAAGTACCCATCGTAATTACGGGCTTCGAACCCGTAGACCTGCTCCAGGGAATCCTGATGACGCTGCGCCAATTGGAGGAAGGGCGCCATGAATTGGAGAACCCCTACAGCCGAGTAGTGAAGCCAGAGGGCAATCCCGAGGCCATTAAGGTGATTCGAGAAGTATTTGAAGTTTCTGACCGAGCCTGGCGAGGCATAGGGACCATTCCTGGCAGTGGCTATGAAGTACGTCCAGCTTATGCCGAATTTGATGCCAATAAGAAGTTTGGGGTCACGCTTGCGCCAGTGAAAGAATGCCAATCCTGCATCGCTGGGCAAGTATTGAAAGGCATCAAAAAGCCCTTTGAGTGTTCTGAATTTGGCAAGGGTTGCACCCCAGAGAAGCCGCTGGGGGCGCCCATGGTATCCTCAGAAGGTGCCTGTGCCGCCTACTACCATTTCTCTCACACCAATCAGCTTAGTGTATCATGATGGAAACCACCCAAGCAGAAAAAAAGCTCAGGATGCAGCTCCAATGTCCCATGCCCAAGCTAGACTTTGATGTCATTACGCTGGGCCACGGCAGTGGAGGTATCCTCACCAATCGCCTGCTTGACCAGGGAGTGTTTGACATCCTCAAAAATGAACACCTCGACAAGCGTCACGACGGAGCCCTGCTGAATCTGGAGGGCAGAACTGCCTTTACCACCGATTCATTCGTGGTGAATCCCATCTTCTTCCCTGGTGGAGACATTGGCGATCTCGCAGTTAATGGGACGGTTAACGACCTCGCCATGTGTGGAGCCAAGCCACAGTACTTGTCTTTGGGATTCATCATTGAAGAAGGCCTAGCCGTGGAAGATTTTTGGCGAATCTTGGTATCCATCCGCTTTGCGGCGGAGGAAGCCGGGGTACAGATCGTCACCGGAGACACCAAAGTGGTGGAGCGAGGCAAAGGAGACGGCATTTTCATCAATACCTCGGGCATTGGATCCGTCCTACCTGACATTCAGATTGACACCCGCAACATCAAAGCAGGAGATGCCATCCTCGTTAGTGGAGAGTTGGCCAACCATGGCATCGCCATCATGTCCGTGCGGGAAGGCTTGGAGTTTGAAACCGACATTGTAAGCGATACCCGGGCTATACATCATCAAGTACTGCCTTTGCTCGAGGAATTTGGGAGCGACATCAAGCTCCTGCGGGACCCTACCCGGGGAGGCGTAGCCACCGTGCTGAATGAAATCGCCCGCGACTGCAACTACGGGATTGATGTCCAGCAAAAGCAAGTACCTGTAGATCCCCAGGTAGAAGGAGCTTGTGAGCTCTTGGGACTTGACCCACTCTATGTCGCCAATGAGGGGATCTTTCTCGCTGTGGTAGACGGAGCACAAGCGCCCGCCATCCTTGAGCGGCTAAGGCAAATGCCTGAGGGGGGCAAAGCCGCCCAGATTGCCACCGTAACCGATGAACATCGCCGCCAGGTCGTCTTGACCAGTCGCATCGGCGGCCAGCGGGTGGTCAACATGCTGGTTGGAGAGCAATTGCCCAGGATTTGTTGACCCACACTGCTGGATATAGGGATATAAAGGTATAGGGGAAATAAGGTATAAGGCAGAATCGCAATAGCTTTTCTTCCAAAAAGCTCTTCCCGATGTCCAGTAGGATGATGCTGAACATCTGTTACCATGTCGCCAGTTCGGCGTCTGAGGACACCTCGAATACAGGGGGCTAGATGGGTAGAAAATCGTCATGATAAAGCCTACTCGTGGCGGCGTTGGGCGGCATTCGGTGGACTGGGGCGGCCTAGTGTGCCTGTCTGGAATGCCGAAGTTTTTTGCTTACTTTTTTTTAAAAAAGTAAGGCCCGCGGCAAGCGACATCCCAATTGGAGAAGAACAAATATAAACACCAGGAGATAAATGCCATCAAAGCAAAAGAACAAACTGAATGGACATCCCCTTTAGAACCCACGCACCGGTCCTTCAAGACCTAGAAAACTTCCAGGTATTCCTGGGAGCCCCGGATAGTCCATTTTTGGCTCCCAGAGGGGTATGGATGGGCGAAGACAAACTGCTTGTGGCAGACACGGCCCAAAATCGGGTATTCATTTGGAATACGCTCCCTACAACACAAAAGGCTGAGCCAGACGTGGTACTTGGGCAAACCCAATCGACCCAAACCGGACGAAACGCAGGAGGGCAGGCCCATGCCTCCACCTTTCATTATCCCTCAGGCATTTGGTCAAACGGGAAAATACTCATGGTCGCAGACGCCTGGAACCATCGGGTATTGATTTGGACCAGCTTTCCCACCCAACACGCCCAGCCCGCAGACATCGTCTTGGGTCAACCTGATTTCCATGGCTGCGAGCCCAATGTAGGAGGCATCACGGCCAGACCTAGCGCCCAAAGCCTCAACTGGCCTTACGGACTCTGGTCCAATGGCGAGGAGTTGTGGATTGCCGACACTGGCAACCGGCGGATTCTATACTTCCAATCCATCCCGCAACATTCCTTTGCCTCCGCAGATTTGGTCTTGGGACAAGAAGATTTTCAGACCCGAGACTACGACTCCGATCATCCTGTCTGGCCTTATGCAGTCAAGATTGGCCCCAATGGAGAATTGGCGGTTCCAGATACGCAGTTCTTCCGCGTCCTGCTCTGGTCCCACTGGAAGGATGCCCTAGATCAGCCTCCTTCTGGCATCATCGGCCAACGAAACCTCAAGGAAAATGGCCAAAACCAGTTTCGATGGAAACCCGGCCCTAACACCATGAACTGGACCTATGATGCCCACTTTCACGAAAAAGGCCTTTGGACCGTAGATACGGGCAACAGTCGACTGCTTTGGTTTCCATCCATTCCAAATGAACCCAATTGCGACGCCCAAGCGGTACTGGGTCAACCCGATTTCAGCACCGGCAGTGAAAACGCCCAGACCATTCAGGGAACCGAGTCCACCATGTATTGGCCCTTTGCCATCTCCATTCATGGCCAAAAGATGGCCATCGCCGATACCGGGAATCATCGAATTCTTTTTACCGATATTTAGGCTAGCGGGTACGGGGTACGGGGTACGGAAGAAAACCCAAATTCCTTAACTTTTTCACCCCTTAACTTCTTAACTCCTTAACCTCTTCACTCCTTAGCTTCTTAACCTTCTCCCGCTTAACTTCTTCACTTTTCACTCATTAACTCTTTCCATGTTCTCATTAGCTGCCCTTACTCCGTTCTTCTTTGCTGGTGCCGTAGGCTTTTCTCATGCCTTTGAAGCAGACCATTTGATTGCCGTAAGCAGCATTGTCTCTAAGCGAAAGCAAGTAATGCACGCCATTCGAGACGGAATTTTTTGGGGTCTTGGTCATACCTCGACCATTTTGTTGATCGGAATCATCATGATCATTGGCCGAGTCCATATCCCTGAGGCAGGCTTTCAATGGCTAGAGGCCTTGGTAGGCATCATGTTGGTAGGGTTAGGGATTTTTCGCCTAGTAAAAGGGTTCAATCAAGAAAGTGAAGCTCATGGTCACTCCCATCCCCATAAGCCGGGGCTTGCCTACGGCGTAGGAGCCATCCACGGGCTGGCCGGAAGTGGGGCCTTGATCCTCCTGGTAATGACCGAACTCCAAGGCAGCATGAGCATGATGGGCTATCTGGTAACTTTTGGCCTAGGTTCCATAGTCGGCATGATGCTGGCCGCTGGGCTTTTCAGCCTACCTACTACCCAGCTCATGTTGAACAAAAAGCGAATCAGAAATGCAGCCGTGATCCTGTCTTCGACCTTGTGCATTGGATACGGTTTTTGGTTGGCGGGGTCGAGTTTAGGAGCTTGGTAAAAGCCTTTGCCTAAAAGGTTTCATTACCAAAAGGGGTGTTTTCTGCCCCGCACCGCTTTGCAGCATCTTAGACAAGCGGGATTTCGCAAGCTCAACTGGGCCTTACTTTGAAAAACTAACCCAAAACTGTGCTGTTCTAGGTTCGCTCACTTGGGTACGCTAGACTGCCCCGTGCTACTGAGTGACGCGCAACACCCCCATACGCTTACCTCAAGGGGTCAATAATTCTGGCTTGAAATGGAACAGATCAACGTACATGAATTTCTCCGCTTTGCTATCCAGCACTATGGCTTTGAGCTAACTGAAGTTGCTGGCAATCACTACCACTTGGCCTCTGGCCATGAGATAGAAGTAGAGGGACCCAGCCTGTTTCGCCTTTCTT
>CAZFPQ010000089.1:0-5216 GCA_964521065.1 uncultured Bacteroidia bacterium
GAAAACCGTGAAGTTCCCCGGAGAGAACCATTCAGAGTGGGCCTGGAATCGACGATTCTCTATTCCGCTTCAATTTTTATTGAGCCAAGAATAATGTATGAGATAGGCTTTCCATCTGGAATTAGACTCCTACGGTACTTTTTACCCCATAAACTTTGCCCGGATGCCTAACCACTCAGGCGGGCTGGGTCGAAATCCGGCGGCTGGGGCGGGCTGCGTTTGACCTAGGATTTCGAGCGTTATGGCCAACTTTTTCGCTCAACAAGTTGGGTCGGTTGAGCTCACAAAATCCCGCATGTCGAAGATGCCGCAAAGCGGTGCGGGACAAGGCGACACTCCAAGTGGAACAGCCCGCCCCCCAGATTACCCGTTACTTTAAAGCGCAAAAAGTAAAGATTGAACCTATCACCGAATTGAACAGTATGGGGCAGGGTGGAAAAGGCACTTGTATGATCATGAGCAGGCCAAACCCCACCAACTTAAACCATCCAGGCCAACATGAGTCAAAAGCAAAACCTATCGAATTATCATGACTCATCCGCTAAGACTCGCATGTTTTTCTTTGCTCATCTCTGCTTTGATGGCTTGTAGCCAAGAAGCTCCCGTAGCCCCAGATCCAGAACCCCATTCCCTGATCGAGCTAAGCTTCAGCCCTCCTCCCATCGACCTGAAAGGAGTGCAAGCTCAGTTTGCTGAAAACATCCCCTACGACCAGTACGAAGACACCCGATTCGACATCCTCCTGCCCAATAGTTCCTCCCCAACCGGCCTGGTGGTCTTCATCCATGGCGGTGGGTTTACCGGTGGCAACAAGGCTTTCGCTTATAGCACCGACTACCAAGATCAGGTGCTAGAACTGCTCTCCAAGCAAGTCGCCGTAGCAAGCATCAACTACCGCCTGATACAGCCTGGCGATGAAGAAGGCGTCTTGAAAAGCCTCCATGACTCTAGGAGAGCTCTGCAGTACCTGCGGTATGTCTCTGAGGACCTCAACGTTGATCCCGAACGGATCACCTTATTTGGTTCTTCTGCAGGGGCCTCTACGGCCCTTTGGTTAGCCACCCATGACGATTTCAAAGATGAAGACCATGCCGATCCGGTTCTGCGAGAAAGTACGCGGGTAAAGGGCATCGCCCTTCGGGCTACGCAATCGAGTTTGGACATTGAAGGCCGCTGGCTCAACGATGTCTTTGGAGAATTTGGTGCTACCTTTGAAGAATTACTCGATGAATTTGGCGAAGCTAGCCTGTTGAATTTTTACGGAGTAAAAAGCTTGGAGGCGTATCACTCACCCGAAACGGAGGCCTATCGCAAGCAAGTGGACATGCTCTCTCTCCTCTCAGCTGATGATCCAGAGATCTGGGTAACAAATACTGGAGGGCACAACAACCAGCCTCAAACTACTGGCAGTTTCAATCATCATCCCTATCACGCCCGTGAAATCAAGGAATTTGCGGAGGCCGCAGGCGTGCCTACCGTGGCCACCTATGGCAAGCCCATCTTGTACCGAGATCCCAGCCAGGAAGAATTCGTAGATTTTCTACTCAGGAAATTGGATGAATGAGTAATGACTGGATGTCCTTAACCTGAGGGGTTTTTGAACCCCTCAGCTTCCCCTCTTTCAGAGACTTGCGATCAGCTTTGCCGCATAATAAGCCCTAAAATCTCCCCTAGAGAAAAAGGGCTTCATCACTTCGCTGTACGGAGGACATTTCTCGTATGGGCCAGCGGATAGGGCCTGAGCAGTCTGTTCATCTAATCGGTCATTCCCCTCGGTAGACAGCCCCGCGTGGACACAGATCTGGTCGATGGACTCAGGCAAAGCCCGCTTGACCTGTTCATCTGATAGCAGCAGCACTCGTTCATCCTCCTTGCCTTCCAATTGGCGAATCTGTCGGTAGGTCTCCACGATGAACCGATACAGATTTCCCCAAAAAGCCTGGGGGTCGCTGAGGCGGATTCGGCGAGCCTGGAGTACCGACTCAATCAAGGTGGAAAGAAAATCACACACCTCTTCAGGATCTGGCACCAAAAGGACAAATCTGGCTTGAGGATTCAGCGCCTTCAACACCGAAAAATGCTGGATGCCCGCAACGTATTTTGCCCAAACGACCTTGCCGGAATTTTTCTGAGCCAAATAGGTGTGGACCGTTTTTAGGTACGATACATGTCTCAGGGGCTCGATGATGGGACCCGACTCACTCCGCAATCCTCCTTCATAGGCCCAGGCGAACAGTCCTTCCGAAAAGGCAGCCCACAAGGCCATGTCATCCGCCTCGGCTTCATGGGCTCCTGTACGGTGCAAGGCAGAAGGCGAGACCCGATCCAATATCCTTGGGGGAAGGATCCCCACCAATCCCCGCATCACTGTATTTCCCTTGCCGGGAAACATCAATTCCTTCAGAGAAGGGGCGACTAGCTGGGGATGCAAGGCCATCAAACGGTGGAGTTGAGTACTCTGGCTACAAGGGGGGCCAAGCAGGAATACCGTTTGAGCTGGTGGTCCGTCTATCGCAGATTTGGGCCTTCCCAATCGATTGAGGGCATTTAAAAGAATGGACATGGGTTTGGGTGCTAAGGAATTGACGAAATTTGGCCAAAGGGCTACGGCTCGCACTTTGACGATGACCGCGTAGAGAATGGATAGCATAAAGTTGGAGAAAAATGGAGGGGGATGGATATGACAAATCCGGCGAAAGCCATCATCTTTCCGACAAGGGGGTAGTAGAGGATGACGGGATTTTGGGAGGAGGGGAGGTAGTACTTGAATAAATTAGGTAGGAAAGACCTAAAGGATATAATTTCTGGAATACTCTCCCAGTCCCCCTACTCATCCTTCAGATACTGCGCCGGATTCACGCTCGCCGCACGCAGGGCCTGCGAACTCACCGTCAGCAAGGCCAGCAATGAAGCCCCGATGAAAATCCAGAGACTGAGGTCCGTTTTGTAGGCAAACTGGGCCAGCCATTCTCGCATGAAAAAGATTACCTCATGTGTTATTCCTTGGTCATCCTCGCTATTCAGTGGCTTATCATTAGCAGGTTCAGGGGAACAATGATAAGTAATGACCAATGGTTTGAACGCAGCGTAAACTTGCAGTTTTACGTTCCCTTTACCATTTCCTTACCGGCCTGGCTTAAAGTGGAGCCAAAGGAAAACTGGGAAAGTCGGAGTACTTCCTATTTATCACCTCACAACAAAGGCTTTTAAGGAACAGTCAAAAAACAGCTATGTACTTTTGCTTGATCTGGCATGAAATATCGGCGCAATAGTTACATGTTTATTTTTTCCTGTTCCCAAAAGACAACCACAATCGATCACTCATGAACCGGATACGCCTAACATTTGCTATGTTTTTATTGCCCCTGTTCCTCCCAGTGCAGGGACAAGGGACAGACTGGGATTGGTACAGTGAAACCCGACACGATGGCGTCCTCATCCAGAACAGTTTTCCAAAGGGAGGACCATATACCGGCCCAACCTATAGACACTTCAACCATAGCTACCTGGTCTTTTTTTCCCGCATCGTCAATGAAACCTCAGAACCTTTGGCGCTCAAACTAGGCTTCAATAGCGATTCCTTTCCCATTCCGAACTCTCCCCATACCTACGTAAAGCTATTTCTGCCTCCACAGACCATGACCTTTGAGAAGCGAGTCTTGTTTAGCTACGGAATCACTTCACTGGCTTCCCTTGAACAGGCGACTCATTTCCAGAAAAAGCTAAACCCGCATGAGGAATGTTTCATCTACGTAGTAGCCCTCTTTTACCAGACAAAGCCGGAGGCTTGGCGGCAAGAAAGAGGAGGAAACCGGGGGGAATTTGTGCTACAAGGGCAAGACCTCTATTACAACCTACGCCCACAGGTAGATATGCGGCCTTGTGGGCAGTTGATGGTTGATCCATGAATTAGGGAGGCTTCTGCTTCTCCCACAACAGAGCAGACAAAAGGCTTCTTCTTCTAGGATGAGGCTCAACTTTTCCATAGCTTAAATTCTCACCAATCCCCCAACAATGGAAAAGACTACCACTTTAGGACACAGCGACCTCCCCATCAAACGCATAGGTTTGGGCTGCATGGGAATGTCCGAGTTTTATGGCTCCTTCGATGAAGGAGAATCCATCAACACCTTGCACAAAGCCATTGACTTGGGGGTCAACTTCTTTGACACCGCAGATATGTATGGTTCGGGAGAAAATGAACGACTCCTAGGAAAGGCATTCAAAGGACGTTGGGATGAGCTGGTTTTAGCCACCAAATTTGCCATCACGCGCGGGCCTAAGGGAGAATTCCTTGGCATCAATGGACAACCTGCCTATATCCGAGAAGCCTGTGAAAAGAGCCTCCAAAACCTGGGCATCGAGGCCATAGACCTGTATTACATGCACCGGCAGGACCCCAAGGTGGAGATTGAAGAGATTGTAGGTACCATGTCGGAATTGGTCAAGGAGGGAAAAGTGAAATATCTAGGCCTTTCGGAAGTGGATCCGGATACCCTGCGTCGGGCCCATGCGGTCCATCCGATTTCGGCCTTGCAAACTGAGTACTCCATGTGGAGCCGTGAACCCGAACAAGAGCTTTTTGAGGTGTGTCAAGAATTGGGAATCACTTTTGTGGCCTACAGCCCATTGGGACGGGGATTCTTGACCGGAGCAATCAAAAGCCGGGCAGATCTCGAAGAAGGAGATTTTCGCCTGATCAATCCCCGCTTTACCGAGGAGGCCATCAAGGAAAACCTGAAGTTTGTGGACCTAGTTGGCCGCATTGCCCAAGACAAGGGAGTCAGCAAAGCACAGGTGGCCTTGGCCTGGATTCTGAGCCAAAATGATGAAATTACCACCATCCCCGGCACCCGAAAGGTTCACCGCCTGGAGGAGAACCTGGGGGCATTAGAAGTAGAGCTAACGGAAAGCGATCTGGCCATCATTGCTGAACATTTGCCACCGGTCACGGTAGGTGAGCGGTATTGATGGGGAATTGGGGTGAGGAGGTATGGGTTACGGATTTGAATTGGTTTGACTGATTTTCTACACTCTGAGCAGAAAAGGTCATTCGACTGCGCCTTAGGCTGCCTCAAAACCAAGTTATACCCCAGCCAGAGGTTCTAGTTGTAGTAACTCCTGAAGCAATGCTTCGATGAGCTAAGTCATTTGAATTGAACAAAATATTTAATAATGTAGATATATATAAACGTAAAGTAGAGAATAGCATCCCG
>CAZFPQ010000089.1:5230-22686 GCA_964521065.1 uncultured Bacteroidia bacterium
AGACAACTCCTACTCACCTAAGCACCGATCAAGATGGACTACGCCACCAACTACACCGAAAGCCTTCAACACCCAGCGTCATTTTGGAAGCAACAAGCTGAGGAACTCGACTGGTTTACTTTTCCCCCAAATATTCTCTCCCAGGATGAAGCGGGCCTTTTCCGATGGTATCAAGGGGGGAAAATGAACACCTCCTACCTAGCCTTGGATTACCACGTCAAAAATGGACGGGGAGATCAACCGGCCTTGATTTATGACTCGCCGGTCACCGATACAAAGTCAAGCTATACCTATACAGAACTGCTCCACAAGGTCGCCATCTTTGCGAGCGTCTTGCGGTCTTTGGGCGTAGAAAAGGGGGATCGGGTGGTGATTTACATGCCCATGATTCCGGAGGCAGTAGTAGGTATGCTGGCTTGCGCCCGATTAGGAGCTGTTCACTCAGTGGTGTTTGGGGGATTTGCCGCCCACGAATTGGCCATCCGCATCGACGATGCCCAGCCCAAAGTCATCCTCACCGCTACGGGGGGAAAAGAAATCAATCGCCTCATCCCCTACATGCCCATTGTGAACGCGGCCATTGAACAAGCGGAGCACAAGGTCGAGACCTGCGTCGTTTTTCAAAGAGAAATCATCTCAGCCGAGTTAACTCCAGGCAGAGACCACGATTGGGAAAGTTTGGTGCAAACAGCCTCCCCCGTCCCCTACGTGGAGTTAGACGCCAATGATCCCCTGTACATCCTCTACACCTCCGGGACTACCGGTAAGCCCAAGGGCGTGGTAAGGGAAAACGGAGGCCACGCGGTGGCCCTGAAAAAAAGCTTGGATTGGGTGTACAACAGCCAGCCGGGTGACGTTTTTTGGGCCGCTTCGGACATCGGCTGGGTGGTAGGTCATTCCTACATCGTCTATGCGCCGCTGATCCAGGGCTGTACCACCATTCTGTTTGAAGGAAAACCCATCAAAACTCCCAACGCGGGAACCTTCTGGAGAGTCATCGAGGAATATGGCGTCAACGTGTTGTTTACCGCCCCCACCGCTTTTCGGGCTATTCGCAAAGAGGATCCAGACGGCTACCTAAAGAAACAATATGATACCTCAAGTTTGCGTCACATTTTCCTCGCGGGTGAGCGAACCGATGAGACGACGTACCACTGGTTGAGAGAGCTAGCTCAAATCCCTGTGATAGACCATTGGTGGCAAACTGAATCGGGCTCGCCCATGCTCGCCAATTCTGCGGGGGTGGAACGGAAGCTCATTAAACCCGGTTCGGCCTCCTTTCCCGTTTTTGGTTTCGATATTCAGATTCTAGATAAAGAGGGTCATCCACTAGGCCCCCATGAGGAAGGCATAGTGGCGATCAAGCTTCCCCTCCCTCCCGGTTGTCTGCCTACCCTTTGGAACAATACCCAAGGCTTTAGGGATTCTTACTTGTCACAATTTGATGGCTACTATTTCTCCGGTGATGGCGGCTATAAGGACGAAGATGGCTACTTCTTCATCACAGGTCGAATTGATGACATCATCAATGTAGCAGGCCATCGCCTGTCTACGGCAGAGATGGAAGAAGTGGTCGCCTCTCACCATGCAGTAGCAGAGTGTGCCGTGATTGGGGTGTACAACGAATTGAAAGGGCAAGTACCCGTAGGCTTCTTGGTGCTCAAATCAGGGCTTGACATCTCTGAAGAGAAGGTTGAAAAGGAGGTTATTCAGATGGTTCGTGAGGAAATCGGAGCCGTAGCAGCCTTCAAAAGGGCCGTGATTACCCAAAAGCTTCCTAAAACCCGCTCTGGAAAAATCCTCCGAAAAATCATGCGCTACATCACCGACAACAAACCCTTTTCTCCGCCTTCAACCATAGAAGATTTGTCGGTGCTGGGTGAGTTGGAGGAACTGAGCAAATCAAAGAGAATTGGGCACTTTGCGGGATAGGCTTTCTTGATCTGGGATTATGTAGGTCTCGCGGTCATCGGGGTTTTCTAGACGTTGCGAAAAGCTAAATATTTGCCCCTGCCCAGCTCCACAACTGCTTGCAGGCAAGTATTGTATTTACACTGCGTGATGATTTTCATTACGGGCTGACCTTATGATCAGGGCATGCCCTGATCATAAGAAGAAAATGGCATTTCGCCATCCACCTAAACTAAGCATAGACAAGGCATCCCGGTAGAGGTTCTTGCAGGATAAGCCAACAATTTGAAAGTGGCGTAACAGTCCCTACGCGTGGCAATCCTAGCTAGCCTCTGGTGGGCTATTTTTCTCGGTATAATTCCCCTCCTGCAAAATGTATTCATCCTTCTTGAAAATGTATCCGTGTACCCATCCGTCCCTGCTCAACTTTGTCATGTAAAAAAATCAATCAACATGAAAAAAGTAATACTGATCACCGGAGCATCTTCAGGGATGGGCAAAGATACCGCCCTGCGCCTAATCCAAGAAGGACACGTGGTATATGGGGGAGCTCGTCGAATAGAAAAGATGCAGGAAATCCTTGATGCAGGGGGCCATGTGCTCTCTCTAGATGTAACTGATCAAGCCTCCATAGACGCCGCCGTTCAAACGGTCTTAGCCGAACAACATCGCATCGATGTCCTTTGGAACAATGCTGGCTATTCCCTCACCGGAGCAGTTGAAACCGTCACCTACGAAGATGCCAAGCGGCAATTTGACGTCAACTTATTTGGGGTGGCGGAAATGACCAAAGCGGTGCTGCCAAGTATGCGCGCACAAGGCAAGGGGACCATCATCAATACCTCTTCTATCGGCGGGAAAATGCACATGCCGATGCTTCAGTCTTGGTACCATGCCTCCAAATTTGCACTGGAAGGGTGGAGTGATGCCCTACGGATGGAAGTTGAACCATTTGGGATTGATGTGGTGCTCATCGAACCAGGAGGCGTATCAACTGAATTTATGGAGGTACTAAGTAAGGACCTGACCAACCGAGCAAAAGGAACCGCCTACGAAGCAGAGACCGAACGCGTGGCCATCGGGCTGCGGAATGCCAACAATCCCAAGAATATGTCGCCAACCACCGTGGTAACTGATGCCGTGTTGAAAATCGTTGGTGCTAAAAGGCCGAAGCCCAGATACGTGGTTGGGAAAAATGCTAAGTTTATGCTGTTCATCAGGAGCTTGCTCAATGACCGAAGCTACGATAGGTTCATGCGGAGTATGACCAACACCATGATGAAAGGCTAAATCAGCTAGCATGGAAATATATCACGTCAAAACGGTCAGCGAAATACACCAGATGATGGGGCTTGGCAAACCCAAACACCCATTGGTTTCGGTAATTACTGACTTTAGCGATTCACAGGAGATCAATCTGGAGGGTATTCGGTTTACCACCGATCTTTATTCGATCAGCCTGAAATCAGATGTAGAAGGCACGATCTATTACGGGAGGAATACTTACGACTTCCAGGAAGGTACCCTGATTTTTTTGAAGCCTAATCAGATTGCTGAATATGAGGCAGGGAATGAGGAAATCAGCCACGCCAGAACTTGGTCCCTGATTTTCCATCCAGATTTGATCCGAAAGTCAGAATTGGGAAAGCATATCGATAAGTACAGCTTCTTTAACTATGAGGCCCGGGAGGCTTTGCATCTCTCAGACGATGAAAAGATTTCCATTCAGACCATCGTTAATTTGATCCAAAAGGAAATTGAATCGAATATCGATAGGCATAGCCAAGAGTTGATTGTCTCAAACATTAAACTGATTCTAGATTACTGTACCCGGTATTTCGACCGGCAGTTCTATACCAGAACCAATTTGAACAGCGACGTGGTCTCGAAATTCGAAAAGGTTCTCAAGGACTATTACGCTTCAGGTCAGGCAGCAGAATTGGGCGTTCCCTCGGTGACTTTCCTGGGTAAAGAACTCGGGATGTCCCCCTATTACCTCAGTGATTTACTGAAAAAAGAAACGGGGCGAAACACCATTGAGCACATCCACTTTTACATCATAGACCGCGCCAAGAGCGCCCTGTTGGGTAGTAAGCAATCCGTCAGTGAGATTGCTTACCATTTGGGTTTTGAATATCCTCAACACTTCGCCAAGGTATTCAAGAACAAGACGGGAACTACGCCGACGGAATATAGAAAGGCCAACCCCAGCTAGTACCTATTTTAACGCAGGAGGATGGCCAAATACCGCTTCCTTCGCAGGAGCGCGGCATTTCGCGTTCCTGCGAAGGAAGCAACAAATGGATTACACCCTCCCAAATTGCAGCCCAAGCCAAAAGTAAGAGGCTGTTTGGGTTTTGGTGTTTCGAGCCCAAACGCTGGATTTTTTGGTTCTGACAAGCAGATTTTTTGAGGAATAGCGAGCTATTTCGAGAAAAATCGGCGCGGTCAGGTTCAAAAAAGACAAGTTTTGGCCGTAAACTCAACATCCAAACAGCCTCTAAAGGCCCAATCCCCAAGGACTGGTCGTGATGACCCCACTAAATTCCAGTACAAAGAGTATATTGACGAGGCAGACTTCAACAGGCTTTTCCCAGATTTAACTGCGGTAGTTAGAAACTGAGGACAAGACCTATGGAAGATGTGGATGTGAGACGGGAGTTTTTAAATATCGCCTATCACCGTAAGCTACAGCGCAGCACCTTGGCCTAACGAGATCAAACCACCGATGACATTCTACGAACAAGAAGTCCTCCGCATCAAAGGAATTGTCTACTCCAACCAAGGGCAAATTGACACCGCCATCAGGACCAGAAGCTACATTGAGGATCATTATGACCGTGATTTGAACTTGGACTTGCTCGCACAGCATCTCTTTGTTTCCAAATACCACTTGTTGCGCATCTTCAAAAGGTACTACGGCCAGACTCCTCGGCAATACTTGATCAACAAGCGAATTGAGATGTCGAAGGAACACCTAAAAAGTGGCATGAGCGTGACGGAAGCCTGCTTTGCGGTGGGATTTGAAAGCGTAGGATCATTCGGTAGCTTGTTCAAGCGGAAGACTGGCCAGACTCCGGGTCAATTCAAGAAGAGCAATTTTCGAGAAGCAACTTAATGTTTGACTCTAGAACTTAACGGCCTTAATCCTATCACCACTACAATGAGAGTAACCATTATCAGCATCCCCGTACTAGACCAGGAAAAGGCCTGCCAGTTCTACACCGAAAAGTTGGGCTTCCTCAAAAAATTGGACATGCCCCTAGAGGGTGGCAACCGATGGTTGACCTTGGTTTCCAAGGACGCCCAAGAAGGCCCTGAAATCCTGTTAGAACCAGCCCCTCTCCATTTCGAACCAGCTAAAGTTTACCAAACCGCTCTGAGAGAAGCCGGCATACCCTGGACTCAATTTGACGTAGACGATGTACAGCAGGAATACGATCGACTAAGCGAGCTAGGGGTTGAGTTCAGCATGAAACCCACCGAAATGGGCACGGTCAAGGTGGCGGTGTTGAATGACACCTGTGGGAACAACATCCAGTTAGTGGAGCATTTGTAGCCCAATTATTGGGATTTACCTCGGGCAATAAACTTCATGGGTCTGCTTCCTCTTGAGGGTTCTCCTTACCGAAGCCAAGCCTTTAGGATGCCTCTTCCGAATCACCTCTGCCTTTGGATCGACTTTCTGTTTCTTTTTATGTTTGTCAGGTGGCTACAGACGCCGTCTTGGCTGATGATGTGGCTTTCAGCAAAGACAGCGATCTCAAAAGAAGGAATAGAATGCCAGAACCTATGTATTTATTTTTCGACACCGAAACCAATGGCTTGCCTAAGCGCTGGAAAGCACCCGTAACAGATGTATCCAATTGGCCAAGGTTGGTTCAAATAGCTTGGGTACTATTCGACGAAGCGGGAAATGAGCTTGACCGAAACGACCACATCATCAGACCCGATGGCTTTACCATTTCTCGTCAATCCTCCGCCATCCATAGAATTACCACGGCTAGGGCAAATGCGGAAGGCGTAGAATTAAGACCTGTCCTTGATGAGTTTGAAGTTCAGATGGGAAAAGCGACCTACCTAGTAGCCCACAACATGTCATTTGACGAAAAAATAGTTGGCGCTGAATTTCTAAGAAATGGCATGCCCAATCACATCGCCTCGAAGCAAAAGATCTGCACCATGAAAAGCATGGTAGATTACGTAGCCATTCCCGGAAGCTATGGATACAAATGGCCCAAACTGGGTGAATTGCATCAGAAACTCTTTGGGCATGGTTTTGAAGAAGCCCATGATGCAGCCGCAGATATCAACGCCACGGCTAAGTGTTTTTGGGAAGCGAGGAGACTTGGCGTTTTATGAGGAAGGTTGGCATACCAAAGACTGATCAAAGGCACTATCCCTACCGAAACCACCGATTGTGTTGTGCCTTCCGGATCACTTCTGCCTTGGACTTTACCTTCAGTTTCTTATAGACCTTTGTCACGTGGTTACGAACGGTGTCTCGACTGATGAAGAGCTTTTCGGCTAGTTGAGGATAGGTCAGGCCTTGGGCTAGGCCCTCTAGTACTTCTGTCTCACGTTCGGTAAGGGTATAATCAGAGAGGAGCTCGACTTTCTTAGGTTTGGCTGGCAACTGATGCCGAAGGTAACCCAACGCCCTCCTGGCAATCATGGGGGACATGGGCATGCGGCCTTCCTGGGCATCTTGGATGGCGCGCAATATTTTTTCGGGCCGTTCTTCCTTCAACAAATATCCACAAGCACCGGACAGCATTGCTTCAAAAATGTGCTCCTCGTCATCAAATACCGTCAACATGACGATGGCAATATTGGGGTAGGCGGCTAAGATGGATCGGGTGGCTTCGATCCCATTCATTCGGGGCATTTCGATGTCCATCAAAATCACCTCTGGGGGATGAGGCTCAGCCATGCGTTGGACCGCTTGCACACCATTGATGGCAATGAAAGCCAGCTCAAGCTCCTCAAACTGAGCCAAGGCATTTTGGAGCCCTCGTAAGATGGGCGGCTTGTCTTCTACGATGGCGATTCGGATCATACTTTTTTTGTAAAAATGACCAGCTTAGCTCAATCGGGCAAGGGTACACCTGTACCATTTGGCAGGTGCAGCACCAGGTTTATCCCCTCCCCTGCTTGCCCATCAATCAGCAGATACCCACCCAGTTCCTCGGCCCGGTCTTGCATATTTTGTAGGCCGTAATGCTCCCCTTCCAAGAGCATATCTTGGTCAAATCCCCTACCATCGTCCCAGTAGTGGACGGTGGTTTCCTCCTTTTCGGCTATCAAGTGGATGCCCAGTGAATGTGCATCTGCGTGCTTGAGGGTATTTTGAATGGCTTCTTGCAAAATCCGAAACGTCTCCAATGCCAACTTAGGACTCAGGATCACTTCTCCTTGGACTTCTACTTGCCACTCGGGCTCAGAAAGTCCTTCGAGGTAACGATGTAGGTATTGGCGCAGCTTATCTGCCAATTGATTCAGCGAAATTTCCTCCTTATTGATCGCCCAAATCGTATCTCTTAGCAAGCCCATGGTCTCTTTGATATGCCCCTCAAGTTGCTCAATGGTCTGGGCTTGGTCTGTCAGATTATAAGTAGAGGCAGGTCCCTGTTGCCTCTCTAAGCCATGGATCTTGTTGATCACGCTGGTCAGTTGCGCACCTACATTGTCGTGCAGGTCACGTGAAATACGGTCCTTTTCGTTTTTAAGCTCTAAGTCTTTGTAGATGGCGTCAAGCCTACGCCGCTGTTGTATGCGGAGATAGCCAATAGTAGCTACGGCGATCAGTCCGAGGATGATCAGGGCACCAATCGATATGTTTTGAAGGTTGCGGCGGTCTTTTTCAGCCAGCTGCCGTTCCCTCTTTTCGAGTTCATACTTTTCTTGTAAAGCAGTGAGTTCTTTGACGCTTTCTTCGCTGATAATGGAGTCATTGAGTAGACGATACTTGACACTCCACTCATAGGCAGCCTGATAGTTCCCCGCAAGGTTCTCAACGCGAGCCCAGTTCTTATAGGCTAATTTTCGGGTGCTGCGGTTATTAGAGCCATTAATGATGGTATAGCCTTCTTCCATGAGGGTCCTGGCTTCGTCAAGTTTGCCTAGCTCAGCTAAGGGATAAGCTGTATTGAGGGCATATAGGGCATATTCCTGAGAGCCCTGGTTTACGCTTTTCGCGATGGCTAATGCAGCAGAGAAATACTTGTAAGCAGAGTCAAATTGTTGTTCGTAGAGGTACACGGTGCCTATGTTGTTGTCAAGCGTGGTCAAATTGTTGAGAGAATGGCTGGCTTCAAACATGGCCCGAGCCTTCATGTAATAATGGATGGCACTGTCACTCTGATGCCTGTTTCCATAGCTCAAGCCCTGAGTTCCATAGTTGACACCCTTGAGCATGGGATTGGCGAGTTGAGGGAAAAAAGTTCTTGCCTCCTGCAAGTACCGATCTACCTCACTGTGTTGCTGGCGTATCATAAGAAGGTCGGCCAGGCCATTGTAGATCGTTACGGCGATTTGGGGATTTTTGTCAGGTTGAGCATCCAACCAACTTATCGCTTCCAGGAAAATGATTTGAGCAGAATCGAAAATACCAAGCTGCCGATAAAGAGTAGCAGCATTTTGTAGGCTGGCAATGTACTTATCTTCGGCGGGAAGCTCTTTGCGCACTTTTGCAGCCTGCAAAAAGTACCTGACACCCGCCGACATTTCCCCATTTACATATTCTATCACCCCTAGGTTGTGCAAGGCTGCTCCACACAGGGAGTCACGCCCTCTCGCTTTAGAAAGGCGGCAGACCTCTTCACAATACGGTGTCGCATCTCGGTTCGGCTGGTATTTGAGCTGCTCGCAGATAGTGCTTGCTACTTCCAGCTTCTTAGTTCCGTCTTGCAATTGGGGGTACACTTCTAACATAGAATCGAGATTCTGCCCCAAAACAAAAAAGGGAGGCAAACCACATATCACAAGGAGGAGGAGACGGGCTTTCATAGGAGGGGAGATGATAAGTTATTCTGAATATGAGAATTTTCCCCCACTGTATCAACACACATTTGGTACAGCTGTACTATACCGCAGTCATTGGTATACAGGTAGGTTTGTGCTGTTATCATTTCACACTATCAAGCTTATTAGTTATGAAAAAATCAATGCTTCTTGTCGCGTTTTGCTTCCTACTCTTTTCAACCCAGGCCAAGGTATGGCGGGTAAACAGCACTGGAGCGGATGCGGATTTCACCGGGATCCAAGCCGCTCATGATGCAGCACAAGCGGGAGATACCCTACATCTTGAACCAGCTGGCAATTCCTATGGAGCTCTGACCATCAGCAAAGAGATCGTCATCCTAGGTAATGGATACTTCTTAGGAGCAAATGTTGGCCTACAGGCCAATCAGCTTTCCTCTCGCTTAAGCACCGTTACCATCCAAGGAACTGCCGATGGAACTTTTCTCAAAGGACTCCTGATTACTACCTCGATGAGTATCCAAAACAATGCAGACAACGTCTCGGTCATTCGCTGTTACGTACAAAATGTAAGTGTCTCAGGCTCAGACAACGTCCTTTTCTCGGGCTGCTACTTATTTGCCAACGGCAATGTCCAGGAGTCTATCAACATCGTGAATGGGTCCACCAGCTTCTTGGTCACCAATTGTGTGCTTGATGGCGATGCTCTTACCAACAATACATACGCCTTTGAAGGAGATGGGACCATCAATGGTGTAATCAAAAACTGTGTTCTTGAAGGCCGACTTTCTGTCAATGGCGTCACCATAGAAAACAGCATTCATCGAACCGGAAATGTAGGTAACCTCAGCGCCACCAACGCCAACCTACGTAACAACTTAAGCGTTTCCTCGGCCTTTGGCACCCAAAATGGGAATCAAGCAAACGTAGACATGAACACCGTGTTTGTCAATAGTGGTTCTTCTGATGCCCGCCTGATCCTTGCGGCCGGAAGTCCCGCCATTGGAGCAGGGCTCGCGGGAGAAGATGCCGGAATTTTCGGTGGAGTAACGCCCTATCAACTTTCTGGCATCCCCGATATCCCAAGCATCTATAAACTAG
The DNA here is from genome assembly GCA_964521065.1 of uncultured Bacteroidia bacterium. Taxonomy (GTDB): domain Bacteria; phylum Bacteroidota; class Bacteroidia; order J057; family J057; genus CAYVAP01. The sequence continues at coordinate 15,224 of CAZFPQ010000089.1, forward strand.
AGGCTCCATCTGGGGGTGCTGGAAACATCCAAGTCACCATCAGCACCCGGTCCAACAACTAGCGCTTAGGGTCCAAACCAAGCAAGTAAGCTTTAAGGGGAGCTTCTGACTCCCCACATTTTTCGACCTATTAATTCCCTAGTATGAAAAAATTATGCTTCATCATATGGGCTTGGGGATGTATTGTCATTGGAAAAGCCCAATCAGATATCGTGGCGTTAGAGTATTTTGTTGACCTGGACCCGGGCTTTGGCAATGCCACCTCAGTAGCCATCCCCCCTGCACCACAGCTCACCGATTTTGTCTTCAACGTTGATATGGCGCCTCTTTCTGAAGGATTGCATACGCTATCAGTAAGAACGCAATCCCAGAATGGTCAGTGGTCACTTGCTCAGCATTCTTTGGTCTATAAACCTGGTACCACAGCTAACCTCACCGCGGTAGAATACTTTATCAACACCGACCCAGGCCTAGGAAATGCAACCTCAATACCCATCGGCTCTAGCCTAGAGATCATAAACCTCAACCAAAACATCGACCTGTCAACCCTGCCAGAAGGCCTTCATCGCATCGGCGTTCGGTCAAAGGATGCCAATGGACATTGGTCCCTTACCAATTGGCAACTGGTCTATCGCCCGGGTCACCAGGCCCAACTCACTCAACTAGAATACTTCTTCGACACAGACCCTGGCTTTGGCAATGGAAGTTCCATCACCGTCAGCCCCGATTTAGAGATCGCAGACCTTAGTCAAAGCATGGACCTGTCAGCTCTAACCGAAGGCCTTCATCGCCTTGGAGTTCGGTCAAAGGATGCCAATGGACATTGGTCCCTTACCAATTGGCAACTGGTCTATCGCCCGGGTCACCAGGCCCAACTCACTCAACTAGAATACTTCTTCGACACAGACCCTGGCTTTGGCAATGGAAGTTCCATCACCGTCAGCCCCGATTTAGAGATCGCAGACCTTAGTCAAAGCATGGACCTGTCAACTCTAACCGAAGGCTTTCATCGCCTTGCAGTCAGAAGCAAAGATGCAGAGGGACGCTGGTCTCTCACCAATTGGCAATACCTGTACCGCGCACCAGATGCTCCCGCGGACTTAGTTAAGCTTGAGTATTTCTTCGAAACTGATCCTGGCTTTGGCAATGGAACTCAGGTGAGTTTTCCTGTCCCAAACGATGAACTCATCGACTTCGTGTTTCCTCCTTCGACCCAAGGGGTGAGTCCTGGTCTGCGAGATTTTTATGTCCGGGTATGGGACGGGAGTCACTGGTCCATGACTGGTGCACTCAATATCACCATCAACCAAGTATTTCCGGTAGAGTGGCTCTACTTTGAAGCCATTCCTGGTGAAGACCATGTCCAGCTAGAATGGGGGACCGCCCAGGAGAGAAATACCGATCATTTTGTGCTGGAGAGAAGCTATGACGGAAGGGCTTTTATGCCATTAGGCACGGTCCCTGCCCAAGGAAATGCGGATACCCCGACTTACTATGTCTATGAAGATGCCGAGCCTTTGCAGGGGACCAATTACTACCGCCTCAAGCAAATGGACCTAGATGGCAGTTTCAGTCTGAGTGAGATCCGACAAGCCCATTTTACCAAACTTCCCTCTCTCAAAGTATATCCCAACCCAAGTCAAGGGAAGATCTACGTATCTGGCCTTACTGACGAAGCAAAGATCCGGATTACCGACGCTCAAGGAAAACAAGTCCTGGTCCCCTCCCAGCAGCACCATGCGACCTATGAAGCTCAATTAGATGCCCTCCCCGCCGGGATCTACCAAATCACCATCGAGACCCCTCAGCAGCAACAGACTTATCGGATACTGAAGTTGTAGGTATAGAGGTATAGAGGTATAGAAAAAAGCTACATGCCTTAACCCTTTCACTCCTTAACTCCCTTCACTATTTAACTCTTTAACTCCTTTCACTCCTTTCACTCCTTTCACTCCTTAACTCCTTAACTCCCTTCACTATTTAACTCTTTAACTCCTTTCCCTCCTTAACTCTTTTCCTGAGATTCTTGATAGTGCAGAGAGGTTCCCCTGGCCTCTAGCCGGCAGCCCTTTGGGGCTGTCGGTACTGGTTATAAGTCCCTAGGACTCGCTAAGGGACTTAGTCCAAATAGAGTAAATATGCAGGAAAAAATGTGGAACTTACTCCTACAAATATCCATAGCGGAAGATAAGATGAACAACGATTACCAAGTCGGCCACTTGATCTATGAGGCAACGATCTACGATGGGATGAATACCCACCTAAATGATCTGCCCTTCTATCGGCGCTGGCTACCAAAATCCCCAGAAGCCCGCATCTTGGAACTTTGCTGTGGCACGGGCCGGTTGACCATACCTATTGCCCAAGCGGGGTATGACATCACCGGGGTTGATTATACGCCTTCCATGCTTGAGCAAGCCAAAGTCAAAGCCGCAGAGGCAGGATTGGCCATCGAGTTCATCGAGGCTGATATGAGGACCCTGGATTTGTCAGACACTTACGAGCTCATTTTCATTCCCTTCAACTCCATCCACCATCTATATACCAACGAAGACCTTTTCCAGACCTTAGCCAACGTCAAGCAGCATCTAAAAGCGGGAGGCACCTTTCTGTTTGACTGCTTTAACCCCAATATTCACTACATCGTCGAAGGAGAAAAAGAGCAAAAGGAAGTGGCTGCGTACCAAACAGAAGATGGCAGAAAAGTACGGATCACCCAGACCATGAAATATGAAAAAGATACCCAGGTCAACCGCATCGCTTGGCATCACTTCATCGATGGGAAGTTTGATTCGATCCAGAGCTTGGACATGAGGATGTTTTTCCCTCAGGAGTTAGATGCTTATTTGAAGTGGAGTGGCTTTGATATCGTTCACAAGTTTGGGGGCTTTGAAGGGGAGGTATTTAGCGATCAGTCAGACAAACAGGTGTTTGTGTGTCGGCAAGCGACTACCTAGCTACTTGCAATAAGAGCTAAACCAATTGTACTCCTCACAGCCTCCTTAGGCGACTCAGGGTGCTATCGGTGACCCCAATGTAGGAAGCGATACACTTCAAGGGAGCCAACTGATTCACCAAAGGTCGCTGCTCTCTCAACACTTGGTAGCGCTCCTTGGCGGTATGGGTGTGGTGAGAAAGGTGAAAGGCCTGACGCGCAATCAGTTGGCACACCATCCAGTTTCTGCCCCACTTACCAAAGGCAGAACTGCGGTGCATGAAGTCCTCAAAATCTTGCTTTCGTACTTCCCAAAGTCGGGCCTCGCTCAATGTCTCAATACCTTCTAGTGTAGCCTCATGGAGAAAGAAGCCTGTGAAGTCCAGGGCGATTTCTCCTTGGGCAAAAAAGTTGGTGGTGATGTCCTCTCCATCTGGGGTAATCACCAAGGAACGCAGCAAGCCGGACTCAACCACCCAGTAGCAATCCGCTCTTTTTCCCATGTCCAGCAGAAGTTCTCCCCTACTGGCTAACTTTAACGTATGGATACACAGTAGTTCATGGAGTTCTGCCTTTGAGAGTTGGGCGGATCGGTAGTAGTCAGTGAGAAAATCAGACATGAGGGGCTATTTATCCTTCAATATATCCCGAATGATCTTCAGGTGATGCTTGGTATGCACCTCCAAAAAACGAATGCTCCGGTCTCGGTTGATGTTTTTGAAAGCAAAGTGGGGATAAAAGCTGTTGGGGGGTAGCTCTGCGTATTTTTCCAGCTTTTGCCTTGCCTCGGCCAACTGGGCGTAGATGGCTTCGGTAGCAATGCTGTCAGGAGGCACGACAGATTGGGGGGACTTGGCGATACCCCGGGGAAAGTCTCCCCATAGAAAAATAGCGCCTCGCATAAAGCTCCACTGGTAGCGATATTCCTTGGGATTGGACGCGCTTAGGGCTTCGTAGAGGTTGTTGACGACCTTGAGGCTGTGGTACAAATGCCAAGCCACGTCTACTTGGGAAACCTCTTCATTGAGTCGATCCCGATGTGGGATCAAGGATTCTATCTCCTCGAAATGTGCGAGCATCTTAGGGGATATCGGCGCTTGGGCAGATGCGGGGGGCAGATTTGACATGAGCCACAGGATGATACATAGATACTTCATAGGTATGAGTTTGTTTGAACCAAAAGTATCGACGACCCCCATAGGAGCACTTGACTTAGGGCAAGAAATACAATCAGGAGTTTCGGGAAATTAAGATGAAGCGGCTCATCTAAGCCTTAGGTAATCATGGTTAGACAGGGGTTCTTTGCTTTTTTTATTCAATAGAGACAAAAGCAGAGGCGCAGCATCCGCTCGGTAGAGTCCACATGAGGGAAATTGTTTATCATGAATTCCGATCAAACTGATGGGTGCAAACCCATAGCCACTCATCGTCAAGCAACATCCCATGCGTCCCGACATTCGCCCCCATCACCGCGAGACCATTGCCAACTTGGTCCAAGCATATGAACAAGATCCGCGCTTTTTGGCCATCATCATCGGTGGTTCAGTAGCCAAGGGCTGTGCCAGGAAGGACTCAGACGTGGATTTCATGATCCTCGCTCAGGAAGATGAGTTTGAGGCACGTAGCGCCAAGGGAGATCTTTTCATCAACCGTACCGACTTGAGTACTTATCCTGGGGGTTTTGTGGATGGCAAAATCATCAACCTCGATTACCTGCATCAAGTAGCCGAGAAGGGAAATGAGCCAACCCGAGCTGCCTTTGATGCTGCCATTATTGCCCATTCCAAAATCGATGGCTTAGAGGAATTACTGGCTCAAATCAGTGCTTATCCAGAAAAAGGAAGAGAAGAAAGGCTTCGCTCCTTCTACGCCATGTCCTTCATTCAAAACTGGCTCATGGGCGAGGCCGAGCGTCACGGCAACCTTTACACCCAATCAAGGGCGGCGTCTCAGCTCTCCTTATTTGCGGGTCGCCTCATCCTCGCCCACAACCGGATCTTTTTCCCCTACCACAAGTGGCTGATGCATTACTTAGAAAAATGCCCTCACAAGCCCCATGATTTCATCGAGAACATCCATCGGCTCCTCAAGGAACCCAATGTATACCACGCCAAGACCTTATTCGAGAGCGTTAGGCAATTTCAGAATTGGGGCGTAAGCGACCTAGAAGCCTATACTTGGTTCATGACGGAGGTGGAATGGAGCTGGATGAAGGGAACTACCCCGCTGGAGGATTTGTAAGATCCCTGACTTGAAATCACGATAAGTTTTACAAAACTTTATGGCGATCCATACAAACACTCTCCCCAAAGTTCAATCCTGGCCTAGCAACCCTTATCCTGTGTTTGCCAGCTTTATAGGGAATCCAACATGAACAAAACAATCGCCATCCTAAGAGGAATCAATGTCGGTGGGAAAAGAAAAATCCTCATGGCCGACTTGAAATCGATGTTTGAGCAAATGAAATTCTCCAACGTCAGCACCTACATCCAGAGTGGTAATGTGTTTTTTGATGTGGAAGATGAGGTCGATCCTTCAGTCTTGGCCCAAAACCTTGAAGCGGCCATCAAAAAGACTTTTGGGTTTGAGGTCCCTGTCATCATTAGGACTCCAGAGGAAATAGAGAGGGCCATCCAGCAAAACTCATTTTACCAAGCAGGCAGTGACATCAGCCATCTACACCTGAGCTTTTTGAGTGAAGAGCCAGCGATCGAACACCAAGCAGAGACGGCCTCATATAACTACGCCCCCGACAAATTTGATATCCAAGGCAAGGACGTCTTCATTTATTGCGAAGGGAAATACCATAAGTCCAAGTTGACCAATAATTTCTTTGAGAAACAGCTCAAGGTTCGCGCCACTACCCGCAATTGGAAAACGGTTTTAAAGCTGTGGGAACTCAGCAAGTAGGATGACAGTTATGCCTCCAACCTCACCCCTGCGCTTATTCCATCACAATCGCGGTGATCCCCTTAGCGGGAATGTTGAATTCATGCACCTCTTGGCCGATGGTGAGTCGATATGGTGACGTGTCTCCATCCGTATTTTGGATGAGAATCTTGAGGGTTCCGTCTGGGCTTTTGACCGTGACCATGGGTCGCTTGCTGACCGAAGCCACCCGCACATCACCCGGCTTGAGAAAATGGCTGATGATGTACATCGCGTTGTAATCGGGGTTGTACTGGATGGTTTGCTGGGTTCGATCGATGTTGATCAGGGAGTTTTGGGGCCAATCCCAACCACTTTCTGTGGTTTCATTCAAGATCATGTTCCAGTAGCAAAAGTTGGTGAGGCCGCTGTTGAGGTAATCGGCCACTTCCTCCAAGCGATCCTGAGCTTGCTCGGGGCTGTTCTTGCCATTGTAGCAATGCCCTTCGGTGTGAAACATCTTCAAGCCTGGTTTCATCTGGAGGGCATCCGTGACGATCAGGGGATCGGTGTACTGTAATCCTACCCCAGCCAGCTCTTTGGCTTCGGGCAAAGTCAAGAACTCAATCAGTTCCAGTTGCTGGGCGGTCCGAAAGGTACCCGCGTAGACCTCCGTGTTGATCTCATGCTTCTGAAAAGCCGGAATCAGGTACTCCGTCGCCAGTTTGAGCATTTGGGGGGCCAGCATGGTACAACTTGGATATTTGGTATTGGCGTCGTTTTCATTTTGAATGCAAATCCGATCTATCCGGATGCCAGCCACCTCATAGGCTTGCACGTACTTGACAAAGTAGCGAGCGTAGGCCTCGTACACCCTTTCCTCGTCCCTGAAGGTATTGGGTAGTTCTGTTAACCCCGTCATGGATTGGTTGTTTTTCATCCACGCCGGGGGACTCCAGGGAGACCCAAACAGCAGCAAATCCGGGTTCACCGCCAGCGCCTGCTGGATATACGGGATCACGTATTGTTGATCCCGCTCCACCGAAAAATGCGCCATGTCATAGTCGTCTGGTGTTTCGGAGTAGCTGTAGGCATCGATGCCAAAATCACTGGCCCCAATGGCCGTCCGGCAAAAGGTAAACCCAGCTTTCTGACTGGAAAATAAGTTCTCCATCACTTCTTTCTGCTGCTCCTTGCTCAAGCTCAGCAGGGCTTGCCCCCCAATCTCATTGAACGCCCCCCCAATCCCCTCTAGGGTTTGGTACTCTATCTCAGGATAAACACGGATTTCATGCCCCCAGCGAATCGGTTGGGCGGGTTCACTCAACTCCATTTCAGTCAGAGGAGCTGCCTCTCCTTTTTCCAGCGAAACGTAATACAGCTGAAGAGAGCTCTTGTCTTGCCCCATCGCGGAGATGGCAACCAAGGCACCTAGCATTACCCATACCTTTTTCATGCGGATTTAATCTTTTATGAGTGGATGTCCCAATCCTTTCTCGAAGCACTTTGCCACGAACGCGCTAATACGGTACTGGCAATATATTGGCCTAGCCTAGCTAGGACTTAATCCGCACGGAGAAAAAGAGATCTGTGTTAAAGAATGAGTTTTTTGGAGCTTTGAATGGATACCCTAGTGCCTCCGGAACGAAATTCTTTACCA
>CAZFPQ010000089.1:22786-24648 GCA_964521065.1 uncultured Bacteroidia bacterium
CAATTACTTCGCTCCGAAGGCACTAGTTGTATGGATTGACCCTGATTTCGCCTTCCCATCCCAATGTTCGAATGGGCCTAGAAGAAATAACAACCTTCCCGCGGTCTGGTTAAAGTCAGGAAGAAGATCATACTCATCAACTTTAAAACAGTCATCGACTGGTTGGCTAGCCAAAAAAAGGCGGTTTCCGTATATTGAAAGAAATTAAACGCTATGCAAGCCATCACCATACAAGGCCATTGGGAAGAATCCTTGCTGGATCAAGAACATCTTCAACGTTTTCGTGGTAAGCGGGTCATCGTTACCGTGATTGAGCTAGATGAAGTGCCTCCTAGCCCCAAGAACGGATGGAGCTTACTGGGAAGTTTCAATCTTGGCGGGCAAATGGATCAGGTAAAAATTCGAGACTTCGCCCGTGAATAAACTAATCCTAGATACCAATGTCTTGATTTACGGAATGGATGCCCAATCAAAGTTCCATGCCTCAGCTATTTCAGTCCTAACCAATCCTGATTACAGTCTGTTCCTCCCCGTTAAAGTCGTTTCAGAGTTTTTTGCGGTATGTTCAAAGCTGAATATTCCCACTGCTGATGCCTTGAGGTTTTACAAGGAAGCTCAAAAAAATGCTGAAATCATTTTTCCTGATCCAGCCAGTCTTACCTGCTTAGAACAACTCATCCAGAAATATCAACCACGTGGAAACCTTGTTTTTGATCTCGAAATAGTCTCCATCGCTTTAGCAAATCAGATTACTCTGATAGCCACGGCTAATCTTACTGACTTCAAGCATATTAGCGAAATCACCTTAATACCTATTACTGCTAGATAAAAACTGGTGATTCACATTGCCGAAATATCTAATCTCAGGAAATACAAAGGAAAACGGTTTAGCCTCTACGAAAAAACATTCACAATAGTGGTATTGCCAGTGGCCCGGACTTCGTGGGCGTGCGCTGGCTTGTGCGTAGTCCAGTCCTAGCATAATCCTCATACCTTGAGCAGCAGCTATTACTTTGCGAAATCCAATTCATGATCGAAAAAAAGCTCAAAGAAGCATTTGACCCCTATTATGAAGCTCCCATCGAAGTTTGGAGCCGCTTTTACTCCTTGTGTGAGGAAGTTGAGTTTAAAAAGGAGCAAACCATCAAACGTGAAAACACCATTGCCAACCATGGATACTTCTTGCTCGAAGGAGCAGTTGGTTCCTTTGTTTGGAAGAAGAATAACTATGCCTGTCTTGACTTCTTTTTTGAGGGCGCCTTCTTCGCCGATGACTACTCCTTGACCACGGGACTCCCTTCCCCTTTAGAGCTCATAGCCCTTGAAAAAACATTTGCCCTGCAAATATCCAAAGACAACATAGAGGTGCTCAAACGTACCCCCATAGGCCAAACTTTATTTTTGATCGGCGAGCAAAATGACAACGCCAAGAAAGACAAACAGCGCATGGACTTCATGACCAAGACGGCGGAAGAACGGTACCTAGATCTATTGGAAAACAGAAAGGACATTTTGAGGCGAGTTCCCCAAAAACACATTGCCTCCTTCCTTGGGATCACCAAGCAAAGTCTCAGCAGAATCAGGCGAAAAATCACCTACGCAGACAAGGCACAGTGATGAAATAAATCCTAGTTTTGCGCAAAAGCCTTTCCTGAGCGAAGTCGAAGAAACTAAGCAAGATGGAGGAATTATTTTGGCGCCGTGCCTTAGTTGGACTTTGGCGATTTGCAAATGGTATTTGGCAGTCTAAAGCAAGCTTGTGGCGGCGTTGGGCGGCATTCGGTGGACTGGGGCGGCATGGCACGTAGGCCTGGAATGCCGAAGTTTTTTGCTTACTTTTTTTGAAAAAAGTAAGGCCCGCG
>CAZFPQ010000090.1:0-24601 GCA_964521065.1 uncultured Bacteroidia bacterium
CCGATGTTTAGGTGAGAAGTCGGTCTGCTCAATTATGGGAAATCAAACAGCAATGTTAACTGCTTTTTCGGGGCGCTCATCAATCAACCGTTTGCTGGCCTTCTCTGATTGATGAAAAACCGGCTGTATTAGGTTAAAGACCATGGAGACAATTTCTACATACTGCTTGGGTCAAGCAAATCAGGCTGCCCTATCCAGGCAGCCTGATTCAACGATTAACCCATCAGTTGGGTGAGAATTTCGTTGGGAATACTGGGTGCATATCATCTACACCCCTATCAGATCCCGTTTCCCTAATTCGCGTCGATGACGCGTCCAGAGCCAGTCACGCGCAGGTCTAGGCTAGGTGTACCGCGGTAAGAAACGTCACCACTACCGGTGATGGTTACCTTCAATTCGTTGTCAGCCGATACTTCAGCATCACCCGCACCAGAGATCACTACTTCCGTCTTAGCGGTTTGCAATTCAAAGGCATTGACGTTGCCAGAGCCGACGATTTCCGTTAAGTGAGTGGGGACGCTACCCATGAAGGTGTAGTTTCCAGAGCCTGTGATTTGGCTTTCCATTTGGGTCGCTACCGCTGCTTGCAGATCGATGTCACCCGAGCCAGTGATTTTGGTGTAGACAAAGTCTGCGTTCAAGGGAAGGGTGATGTTACCAGAACCTGTAAGCAAAACTTCAACATCGTCTACCGTAAGGATAGAATCAGCCATGATGCTTCCGCTGCCACTCACACGAAGGTAATCGATCTCAGGAATGGTCACGTAAAACTCTAAGGTCTCATAGTTGCGGGCACAACCTTCCAAGTCAATGTCCCATACTTGGTTGGATACATCCAATTTCAGCTTATCAATGATGTTTTCTTGACCTCTCACGGTTACAGAGGCCACGGGGCCTTGAGATAAGAATACATTGCCATCCATCTGTAGGTCGATGCCAGTGAAGTTGGGAACACTGAGGGTAGAATCTACTACTCCGCCTTGGCCAGAGGTACAAATATTTTCTACACTACAGCTGGTCATAAAAAGTGCTAACAGCATTACCGCTAGCGTGGTGATCATCTTTGGGGTGTTCATGTGCTTCAAAATTATTCGTTGAGGTTTGGTAAGAGTCAAAGTCTGAAGAGGTTACCCTCTTTACACCAGCAAGATGCTTCCGCATGGAACCATTTTCAAACCTAAAGGCGTGAACCCGGCGAGGATGGGAGTGAACCTGACTTTTAAAGAGTAAACGCAAATAATCAGTTAAGGGGCTCGAATTATCGATCCTACTTCAAAAAGTTTTGTCACTTTGTAACGCAAAGTGTACTTTGTATTGCAAAGTAAAATGTATCAAAATGCAGCAACTCCGATCAACAATCCAACCTCTACCCATGGTCTTGGCCATGGCTTTTGTCTTCCACTGGCTGTTTTGGGAAGAAGGAATGGGCCTCAATCTTTTGTTATTCAATGCATTGATGGTGGCTTTGTTATGGTTTCTCTATCCAGAAACCTTCAAAAAGATCCAAACTAGAGGGGTCTTAATGGGAACCTTCTTTACGGGTGCGATGGTCATATGGCACAATTCAGGGGTCAGCAAGGTGGTTAACTTGGCCTCTTTGACTTTACTAGCCGGATTTTGTCAAAACATCCGTCTTAGAAGTGTGCCCTTTGCCTTTGCTCAAAGTGGGCTGGGACTCATTCAGGTCCCCTTGAGCTTCCGTCGGGAGCTTGGCAAGTTGAGTGTCGGCCCCTGGTGGCTGAAAAAGAGCCTGAGTTACCTTAAGCTGATTGGCATCCCCTTAGCCGCGCTGTCCGTGTTCACCGGGATTTTTCTCATTGCCAATCCAAAATTTTCCAGCTTGTCCCAGGAATACCTCGGTCATATAGAAGAATGGGTAGCTCAATGGTCTGTGGGCAGTTTTCTGTTTTGGTGCCTAGGCGTGCTGGTGATGGGGGGACTCTTGCTCAATCAACACCGTGACAAGCTTAGTGAACGAGAAGCAGGACAAAGAGATCAATTGCTCAGAACCCGTCGCAAGCATCAAGTGAATTTTCCTTTTCTGGCCCTGAAAAATGAATACCGAACGGGCCTCATGCTTATGCTGTCCGTCAACTTGCTTTTGCTGGTCAACAACCTGATCGACATCGATTGGATTTGGATCAACTTTGAACCTGGTCCAGGATTCGACCTCACTCAATTTGTGCATGAAGGGACCTATCTCTTGATCATGAGCATCCTGCTTTCCATGGGCATCATGCTCTATTATTTCAGAGGCAACCTCAACTTCTATTCCCGCAGTCGCTGGCTTAAAGGTCTCAGCTACGCCTGGATCGCCCAAAACGTAGTGCTGGTCATTTCGGTAGCCATGCGCAACTATCACTACATTGCCGAGGGAGGCTTGGCCTACAAACGCATCGGAGTCTTCTTCTTCTTGGCCTTGGTAGTCTTTGGACTATTTACGCTTTGGCTAAAAATCCGTGACCGGATGTCTACCTACTACCTTTTCCGGGTCAATGCCTGGGCTGTTTATGGCATCGCCATGTTGCTATGCGTGGTCAGCTGGGATCGGGTGATTAGCGATTTCAATTTGACTCATGGTGAGCCAGGTCAACTTGACCGTAAGTTTTTGATGGAAATGACTGAAGCAGCCTTGCCCAGTATACTAGAACACCGCGACTTATTCGAAGCTCCAATAACGAACCCCAATCCGTACAAATCTCAACTTACCTATAAAATTAAGCAGTTTCACCAAGCTCAAGAAAACCATACCTGGCGTTCGTGGAACTACGACGATCAGCGGGTGGCCCGCTACTTAGACGCTCACTACCTAGAGCTCAAACAAGCAGGTTATGAAAAATAGTCAAGCAATTGGACTGGCCCTCAAAGCCAATGCCGGCGCCTGCATCCTATGGTGTTGGGTAGCTCCGGTATTATTTGCTATCGCATTGGCTTATCATGAAGAATTTGAAGGGATCGTCCCTGTGATCTTTTTTGGTAGCCTGGGCTCGCTGTTATTTAGTTTGGGGCATTCTTGGGTGTTTTTTCTGCCTTTATCGTTCTCCCTCAAATCCTATTGGGGAGTGGCAAAGCCAAGGGAACTTTATTTCTTGGCATTTTTCCCCTATTTGCTCTGCCTGGCTCTACCTACTTACTTACTCCTAGGAGATGAGATTTTCAGACATAATTGGGAACTGATAGGAACACTAGGACTGATATGGATTCATGCCCTATTGGTGCTATGGTCCAGCCTCGCGAGGTTGCATAAAAGAGCAATCGCATTTTACCTAGCTCAATCAGAAATACCCCGCAACCCAAAGGAGGAATCAGTCGTTTTGAATCCAGATCAAGGAAGTTGAGTACGATATTGTCTCAACATCTCACTATCCTAATCCCTATGCCCGATCCCAGTCAATTTCCCGAAACTCGCCTCAGTTATCAAGAAACCCTTGACCAGCTTTCGGAATGGGTGAAGGCCGAGATCCCTATCCGCCTAGATCATAAAAAGCACCTAGTTGGGCACTATGATCAGGCGGGTGGGGCTGTATTTGAATTGCGACTGCCCAGTCCCATGCCCACTATTTTGCCAGAAGAACCCAGCCTAGCTAGCTACCTCGATCGGGTAAAAGAAGAAATTCCTAGCTATGTCCTCATGCTGGTGCAAGTAGGGGCAGCTGCTTTGGGTTATTTTGAAGAGGGTGAGGTGGTGTACCACAAAGCTTTCAAGAAGTACATGAAGCGGCAAAAGCGGGGCAAAGCTCAGATCAGTTATTTGAATACCCGAGGAAAATCCAAGGCGGGCTCTCGGATTCGGCTAGCCAATACGGTGCGATTTTTTGAGGAATTAAATGAGCGATTGACCGAATGGGAAGAAGACCTAGAACCCGAACGAATCATCTACAGCATCACACCACAGTTATGGGGGTTGATGTTCAGCAGCGACCCACCACCACCATTTGAAAAAAAAGACCCGCGCTTGATCAAAGTGGCCGCCCATGTTCACGTACCCGATCACGCTGAGATGATGCGCATCAATAATTTTATCCTACAGGGCCGGCTTACTCATTACCAGGACCAACCCTGAAGCAACTGCACGTACAGTTCAATCCCTTCCCGAATTTCACTCAACTTGATGTATTCATCAGCGGTATGCGAGCGAGCCGAATCGCCTGGACCAATTTTTACGGTCGTAAAGGGCATCAGCGCCTGATCGCTCAAAGTAGGAGAACCAAAAGTCTCACGCCCCAATTCGATGCCCCGACGTACCAAGGGATGTTCGGCGGAGATGCCGCTAGAATTCAAGCGAAAGGATCGGGGCTTGACCTCACACTGAGTATGGGCATCGATGATTTCGAATAGCTCTTGGTTTTGGTAGGCCTCTTGGCTGCGTACGTCTACCACAAATCGGCAGCGATCGGGGACTACGTTGTGCTGTTGCCCGGCCTCAATTTGGGTGACCGACATTTTCACCGAGCCGAGTAAAGGAGATACCTTGGGAAATTGGTAACTCTGGAACCATTGGATATCTGGCATGGCCTGATAGATCGCGTTGACTCCTTCTTCGCGGGCAGCGTGGCCCGCTTGGCCATGAGCAGTACAGTCCAGCACCATCAAGCCTTTTTCTGCGATGGCTAGGTGCATTTGAGTTGGCTCCCCTACGATCCCTAATTGAATCTCGCCCAAATGAGGCAGCAGGGAGGCGATGCCATTTGCCCCAGAAATTTCTTCCTCGGCGGTAGCAGCAAAAACTAGGTTATAGGGCAAATCCTCTTTGGCATAGAAATGAAGAAAGCTTGCCAGCAAGGCCATCAGGCAGCCTCCTGCATCGTTGCTTCCCAACCCGTAAAGCAAATCGCCTTCCTGACCGGCATGGAAGGGATTGCGTTGCCAACCAGCGTTGGGCTTGACGGTGTCATGGTGAGAATTGAGCAAGACCGTGGGCTTCGCGGCATCACGATGACGGTTCCAAACAAAGACATTGTTTAGGTGCCTTTGCGGTGATAGGCCCTTTTCAAGCAGGAAAGCCTCAATTAGGTCTGCGGTTTGGTTTTCTTCTCGACTAAGGCTAGGCGTTACGATGAGTTGGCGAAGCAGGTCAATGACCGATCCATTGATCGTAGCTAAACTTGACATATGAGAATTATGAGTTGCGAGAAATCAATGTTTGAAAAGTGTTCCTAAGACATCAAATCTTGCCCGATGTCGCGACGGAAGTAACGTCCTTCAAACTCGATTTTGGCCGCGTTGGCTAGCGAGGTAGCAACGGCTTCCGCAATGCTCGCCCCAAAAGAGCTCACCGCCAGGACCCGGCCCCCATTGGTCAGCGTTTGACCATCCATTGACTTAGTTCCCGCATGAAAGAGCAAGGAAGTTTCAGCTGCTTTAGAAAAGCCTGCCATTGCTTTCCCTTTCTCGTAGCTACCGGGATAGCCTCCACTGACCAGCATCACAGTGGTACAGGTTCGGGGATCTATCTCTACAGACTTCCCTTTGAGTTCACCCTCGGCACAGGCTTGCAACAACTCTACCAAGTCGCTTTTAAGCCTAGGCATCACGACTTCCGTTTCGGGATCCCCCATGCGCACGTTGTATTCCAGGACGTAGGACACGTCCCCTACCACCATCAAACCGATGAAAATAAAGCCCCGATAGTCTAGTCCTTCCGCTTGAATCCCGGCAATGGTAGGCCGGACAATCTCCGCTTCTGCCTTCGCTAAAAAAGCCTCGTCAGCAAAGGGGACGGGAGAAACGGCCCCCATGCCTCCCGTGTTTAAACCAGTATCCCCCTCACCGATTCGCTTATAGTCTTTGGCCGAAGGCAACATCACGTAGTCCTCTCCATCCGTGAGCACGAACAGCGAGATCTCAATGCCTTGGAGGAACTCTTCAACAACCACCGTTTGACCTGCCTCACCAAACGACTCCCCCGAAAGCATACCCCGTAAAGCTGTTTCAGCCTCTTCTTTGCTTTCGCAAATCAACACCCCTTTTCCTGCCGCCAGTCCACTGGCCTTCACGACCACGGGGAGTGGGTGTCCTTCCAGATAATCTAGGGCTTCACCAAGCTGATCGGCTTGGAAGGAGCGATAACGCGCCGTAGGAATGCCATGCTCTTGCATGAAGCGCTTGGAAAAATCCTTGCTCCCTTCTAATTGAGCGCCAGCTTGACTTGGTCCAATTACCTTGACGGGGTGATCACGCAGGGCATCTGTCAGTCCATCTACTAGAGGCTGCTCTGGCCCAACTACCAACAGATCAATACCATGCGTGTCGATCAAGCCACGAATCTGCTCGTGCTTACTCAGATCAACCGTCAGATTGGTCGCTACCGCTTGCGTTCCCGCGTTTCCAGGAGCCACGAAAAGCTGGTCACAAAGAGGAGATTGAGCGATTTTCCACGCTAAGGCATGTTCACGGCCACCCGAGCCAAGGATGAGGATATTCATGCCCGCAAATTACAGCCAAGGGAGGGATAGGAACAAATAGTCAGGGAATCAAAACCTTCCCCTCAGTTCAAGGTTTTGCTTTCTTTCGGTAAAAATCAGAATATCGCGCCATCTATCTTCTTCTATGCAAAAACGATCTTGGATTGCTGGGTTGATTTTTTTGTTTCTGTGTATCACCTGGGGCAGTTCCTTCATCTTGATGAAGAAAGGCCTAGAGAGTTTCAGTCCTTTGCAAATCGCCGGTTTGAGATTGGTGGCTGCGGCCCTGACCTTGCTTCCCTTTTTCGTGAATGTCAAATACAAACTGTCTAAGGTCGAGATTAAAGCCATCCTGGTAGTAGCCATTGTAGGCAATGGCATTCCTGCCTTCCTCTTTCCTCTTGCCGAAACCCATATCAACAGCGCCAGTGCTGGGGTGCTCAATGCTTTGAGTCCTTTATTTGCTCTGCTTTTGGGCCAGCTGGTCTTTCAATTACAGTTCAGCAAGGCACAAAACGTAGGAGTTTTCATTGGCTTGATTGGTGCGGTGTTTTTGGTCTTGGCGGGAGGGGGAGAAATCGACCTCTTTACCCAGCTTCGCTACTCAGGCTTGGTCATTTTGGCTACCGTAGGCTATGGGTTGAGCACCATTGTCATCAAACGCTACCTCAATGAGACTCCTCCCGTCCTTGCCACTGGTTTGGCATTTTGCTCGATGGCCATCCCCTATGGGCTTTACCTCTTACTGGGGAGTGACCTGTCCACCGCTTACCAGATCGCTCCTGAATTTTGGGAGTCTTTGATCTATGTATTGGTGCTGGGATCTATCGGTACCGCCTTGGCTTTGTATTTATTCTATCGCCTGATCCAAATGACCGATCCCATTGTTGCCTCTTCAGTTACTTATGTAATCCCAATCGTGGCGCTGGCTTGGGGATTATTGGATGGAGAGCGTTTTACTCCAGGTCAATGGATTGGCATGGGGATCATTTTGTTGGGAGTCTATCTTTCTAACCGGAAGAAGCCCACTAAAGTGACGACTCCTGTCAAAGCCGAGTCTCATCCCGCTGGCTAAGTGCTAGGCGTGCACCATTTTTTTTGATTTCCCGTATTGCATAAAAGTGGCTTTTTGCCATCAGTCCTATTATTCTCTCCGATTACTCTTTGATAATGGCGGTTCCTTTTTCCCAATTTCTCCTCACCGCAATGGTCTGGCTCCTGCTCAGTCCTGTTGCCCTTTTCGCCCAAGATATTTCCTCTAACAGCCTGAAAAACCCAATCGGCCTAGAAGACTGGCGGCCAGAGGTAAACCTGGTTGATTTTTCGAGCAACTTGGTTCTTGAGCAGCTGCCGATGCTGGATAGTATTTTGGATCGTTACCAGTTCTTTTTCATGGGAGAAGAGCACTGGAAAACCATCAACACGGAGATTCAATGGTCCTTCCTAAGGTATCTCCATCAACAAGCAGGGGTACGAAATCTCATCGTAGAAGGCGGATATAGTTTTGGGTTTTTGCTCAATCAGTATTTGTCTAGTGGAGACGAAGGCATCCTGAAAAAAGCCCTAACCAATATTCCGGTTTGTCCAGAAGACCAGCGGTCCATGTATAGACGGATTTACCGCTACAATCAAAACCTTGATCCCGAAGACCGCATCCAAGTCACGGGCATCGACGTAGAGCACTCCCCTGAGTTGGTCTTGCAGGTGCTCTATACCCTGAGACCTGAAGCCAAAGAGGTTCCCAGAGCCATCAGGAAGGAAATGAAGCAATTGGTCGAACTGCACGAGAGTTACTACATCGTGAAGTCTGACGTAAAACGCTTCTTTAAGCGCATGGGGAAAAGCATGGCCCGCAATGAGGCAGTTCACCGAGAGTACTGGGGAACGGACTTTGCCCGCGTCCGGATGCTAGCCGAAAACACTTTGGCGGGGTATGAATTCAAATACCTCAAGGCCATGATTTTTGAGGATACCTGGCAAGAACGAGAGTCTCAGATGTACAGCAACTTCATTGCTCTCCAACCCTACATGGCTCAGGGAGGCTATTTTGCTCAGTTTGGGGTACTGCACACCGACCTTCACGAGAGCTCCCAATGGGAATTTCCCACCCTCGCACAGCGCCTTAACAAAATCGATGGCTCACCCGTGGAAGACCAAGTACTGACCATTTCTCGCTACGTGCGCCGCATGGACGAACGCTACGAAGCCCTTGGACAAGGCGAGCCTATGCGCCGCCTCATCAAATACCTAGAGCGGCGCTATCCCGACCAAATTGTGCTGTGTAACATGCTCGGTCCAGATAGCCCATTCCCTAAGCTTGGTAAGAACTTTCAATACCTGATCCTCATTGACGAAGACCTTGAGGAAAGCGCCTGTAATTGAGAGGGGGGATCGCTGCGCTGCGAGAAACGAGAGGCGAGAGGCGAGAGGCGAGATAAAGAAATTCTGTACGGGTGGATAACATCCACCCTAAAACCCAAGGCTCTCGTTAGACCCCGCTCTAACGAGAGTGGGGTCTAACGAGAGCGAACTCCCTCCACCATCTGAGCCATGTCGACATCCATCAGGTCAATGACCAGGGATGGGAATAGCCCAAAGAGGACTACCAGGACGGCCAGGGTTCCAAGCATGATCTGCTCTCGGAGCGTTAGATCAGTAAGAAGAGGGCGCCAACTGCTTACCCCTTCAGGGTCAAATTCCCCGAAAAACATCTGTCGGTAGGTTCGTAGGTAATAGACGGCACCCAGCAATATACCCAGGGTTCCGACGATGGGAATCCAAAAAGGCAGGGTACCTGTAGATGCCGCTCCGGTAAAGGCTCCCATGAAAACCATCAGCTCGGAGATAAAGGGAGCCAATCCAGGCATCCCCATAGAAGCGAAAAATCCGACTAGAACGTAGAAAGCATACCAGGGCATAAGGCTCCAAAGCCCCCGAAAGTGGTCTATTTGGCGATCTTTGACTCGATCATAGATGACTCCTACCAGCAAAAACAACATGGCCGAAGTCAGACCATGGGTAAACAGCTGCAAAGCGGCCCCGGTTAAGCCGATCACTTCGAGTGAGGCAAAGCCCAGCAACACGAATCCCATGTGGGAGACCGAAGAATAGGCGATCAGGCGCTTGAGATCCTTTTGCCCCATGGCGACCAAGGCTCCATAGACAATCGAAATGATGCCCAACACCCCTAAGGTAAAAGCAAAATAACTGGCCCCTTCAGGAAATAACCCAAAGCACAAACGCAAAAGCCCATACCCTCCTACTTTTAGTAAGACCGCAGCTAGGATTACGGAGACCGGAGTAGGTGCCTCCACGTGGGCATCAGGAAGCCAAGTGTGAAGCGGCACGATGGGTAGCTTGATGGCAAAAGCAATGAACAAGACCAAAAAGGCCACCAATCGCGAATTGTATCCCAGCACTTCTTGGCCAAAGTCAAAAACACTCCCCGCAACTAAATTGGCGGGTATCCCTCCCTCTCCCATGTTCATGAGGTGGGTCAAGTTGAGGGTGTAGACGGGCTGTCCGGCGACCTCGCTCGCCAGGGGATCGGTAAAGCTAAAGAGCAAGCCGATCAGGACCAGCAACATAAACACCGAACCGAAAAGGGTGTAGATAAAGAATTTCAATGCCGCGTATTCCCTGCGCTTTCCTCCCCACACTCCGATCAAGAAAAACATCGGAAGGAGCATCAATTCATAGAAAATATAGAAGAGCAAGAAATCTAGTGAGACAAAAACCCCCACCAGAGATGTGTCTAGCAAGAGCAGCAGCATGAAATAAGTCTTGGGACGGTCCTTGATCTCCCAGCTGGAAAGGACCACCAAGGGCATGACCAGAGAACACAGCAAAATGAGCATAAATCCCAACCCATCAATCCCCATCACGTAATCTATGCGGATCAATCCCAGACCGCCAAGTTCTACAAATATCCAGGGATATTGCTCTACCAGGGACAGTGACATCCCATTTACCATTTCACTCCCCGCCAAATGAACCGGTAGAATTCCTCCAAGCGTCACCAATAACTGCCCCAAGGTCAGGACCAAGGCAATCCAGCGGTGACTACTGGCATATTTCTCTGGCAAAAGCGCCATGACCGGCAACCCCAGTAGAGGGAGAAAGGTTAGCAGTGAGAGCATGAGTTAAAGGTAGGATTTTAAGTAACGCTCCAAAAATAAGTAATGTCTATACACTTTTTCTTTGCCCCGTGGCTGCATCAGAAAAAGCCTCTCTTAGCTCCGACAGATCGGAATCTTCGACTCGCTTAGGGCGGTTTTCTTTCCTTATCCCGGCAAAAAGACCCTGTGTAGAATAGACAGGCTATTTTTCTCCCCCTACTAATCGTATTTTTACTGAAATGCACTTTCACCACTTCACCCTTAAACAATTGGCCCAACAACTCGAGCTACAGCATCGAGAGGAGGAAGTCGTTGCGTGCTTTTCCCAGAGTAAAAATGAATTGGTCCTGGTCTTTGAGTCATTGATCCTACGGATAGGCTGCAATACCCCAGATACCTACGTAGTGCCCGTCAAGGACTTTGCCAAAGCAAGAAAAAACGTAGTAGACCTTTTTGAGCCCATTTATGGCTTACAATTGGAAAAGGCCTACGCAGTAGCTCATGAACGTGAACTGATCCTGGGTCTGTCGGGTGATCATCAACTGGTCCTCAAGATGCACGGTACCATGGCCAACGTCATGCTGCGACATCAGGGGGAAATCGTGGCCCTATTTGATCATCGACACGAGGACGATTGGGCGTATCAAGAACAGCCTGGCAGCAGCGATTTTTCTCAGCTAGACGAGGTAGAGACCGATCGCAAGCGAAGACTACAGGGCGTATTGCTGCAGCTATCACTGATTTACGACAATAACTTTGCTCAGCGAATCTGGAGCCTCATGGAAAACGGACAGTCTTTTCGGGAAGCGTTTGATCTAGTAGAGCATGAAGCGTCAAGCGGCACCTTTTTCCTATTCAAGCATAAGGGCCGAATGCAGTTGCTGCTCTTTCCTCCTCCCGGAGAGGAAACACAACTTCAAGTTTCAGGGGTAGTAGAAGGCTTGAGAACTTGGATGCGAACCCATTTTCAGTTTCAGCATTACCGCAACCAATACAAAGTGGTCCAGCGGCATGTAAAACAGCCTTGGGAGAAGCTGCAAAAGGTCTACCAGTCCTATCTGGAAAATGTCAAACAGCTCGAAGAGCAGCGCAACCCTGAAGAGATTGGGCACCTCATCATGGCCAACCTCCACCAGATCCCTGCCGAAAGCAAAAAGGTAGAGCTGGAAGATCTCTATGGAACAGGACTCATTTCCGTCAAGCTCGATCCCCAGCTTACCCCGCAAGACAACGCCAAGCGTTATTACGACAAGCATAAGCAACGCCGCCTCAAGCTGGCCTATCTGAAAGAGCAACTGGATGACATAGAAAATAAGTTGCTCGAGGCGGAAGAGGGGTGGGAAAGCTTCCAACAATTGATCGAGCCGGAAAAGCTATTGCTTGGACCAAAGGGATTTGACTATGAGGCCATCGGTGCGCTGAGGCAGGTAGCAAAAGCAGTGCTCAAGGAGCAGAAGGCTCAAGAAGAAGAGCGTTATCCATTCCGGTCTTTCCAGCGAGAGGGCTTTCAGATTTTTGTAGGCCGAAATGCCCGCAACAACGATGAACTCAGTTTTAAGTTTGCCAATAAAAACGACCTCTGGCTACATGCCAAGGATGTGACGGGCTCCCACGTCATTATTCGCCAGCGCCCTGGTAAAGACTTACCGCCAACCGTACTGGAGTTTGCCGCTCAATTGGCCGCCTATTATTCCAAGCGGAAAAATGACACCCTGGTCCCCGTCCAATACACCTCCCGCAAATACATCCGCAAGCGCAAAGGCGACCCTCCGGGACTAGTAGCCGTAAGTCGAGAAGACGTGATCATGGTAGAACCGATACGAGAATAGTGACTCAACTCAGTAAGCTCTGGTAGGCAACTGGGTCTCCGTGTCCCACTCTCCCAACATCTCACCTTCTCCTCAGGGAGCATTCTGCATCTGTTGAATCAGGTAAAAGCCCAACTCACTTCCTGTCAAGTCTTGTAATTGCTGAGCCAAGCCACGAGCCTTAGCTTCCTGCCCCACGAGCAGGTAGCTCTGAACCCCAATTAAGACCAAGCGTAAGTCGCTGTTTTCCTGATTGATCACGAAGCCTTGAGTCTGGTAAATATCTAAGCTGAGCAAAGCGTCAGGCAGAACTTGATCCAACAAGTCAAGCGCTGGACCCCCTAAACCTGCTTGCAACAACATCTGAATGTGTAACAGGGCCGAGAAATCGGGAAAAGGAATCACCTCGTGAGGCAAAAGTGCAAATGACCTCTGCATCAGGCTATCTAGTTTGAGCTGGGTTTGGAAGACTCGCTCTTGAATAAACGATGCCTCTGGTGATTCGGCGGGCAAGGAATCTTGCGCTACTTGCCAAGTACCGATTTGGGCAGCATACGACTGACCTAGACGAAAAAACAGGTTGCGGTAGTTGCCACCGATGACCTCTCGAATGTGCTGATCGTGATAGACCGCGGGATCATCCAGCCCCCTTAGCTTCAGGTCATTCATGACGAAGTCATATAGGCGGTCTTGGTCAATCCAGCCAAAACTCAAGTCTCTTGAGGTAAGCTCAGAAATTGGGATGGGCAACAAGCGATAAGCCAATCCTTCCAAACGAAGGAAATCACCCAAACCCAGAAAGCTACTGGGGTTCAAGGTATTAGCAAAGTATATGGGCCTTTTCCAACCTCCCGCAGCCACGTTTCTCAGTACATTGATCAACACGGAATCCTTTCTAAGTAAGTAGCGCCCATTTCCTCGGCCCGAGATCGGCCAACGCATCAGGCTATCCACATTTTGGCTTAGGCTTGTATCAATGATGCCTTGAGACAACAAGTCATCGGCATGGCTAGGAAGTAGCACCTCCATGCTCTCAAACGGCTGAATGATCATTTGACTTTCTCCGGCGTAGCCTTCCATGGAGATGGGAAGTGCTGCTGATTGATTGCGATCTTCTTTCAACTGATCGATATACCAATCTGAAAGCAGCAACTCCAGGTTCACTACCCTGACATCCGTGCGATGGCCCTCCACTTCTTGGGCATACCAAAGAGAGAAGGTATCATTGTCTCCACCAGTGAAAAGAATCGCATTGGGCTCGCAAGAGTTCAACAGGTTGTAGGCAAATTCCACGTCCACCCAACGGCCTTTGCGGCTGTGGTCATCCCAGTTTTGAGTGAGTAAGAGCAGAGGTATCAGGGATCCTATTAAGACACTCAAGCCTGCCTTCCAGCGGCTGGAGTTTTGGCCCAGTAAATCAAACAAGAACATCACCCCAAGCCCAACCCAAATCGCAAAAGTTTGGAAAGAACCCGCGTAGCTATAGTCCCGTTCACGTGGCTGCAAGGGCCATTGATTGAGGTACACCACGATGGCCAAGCCCGTAAGCAAAAATAAGAAACCCAACACGACGGCAGACCGAGGTCGTCTCAACATTTGCCAAGCTAAGCCCAACAAGCCCAGCAACAAGGGAAGGTAGAAATAGTGATTTTTCCCCTTGTTATTGGCCCTCTCTGGGAGATAGCGAAGTCCCTGCACCAGTTCTAAACCCGACTCCCAGCGGCTGTCCTGCAGATCGCTTTCTCGGCCCACAAAATTCCACAAGAAATAGCGCAGGTACATGTGGCTGACCTGATAGCTAAAGAAAAAATTGATGTTGTCTAGCTGGCTGGGATTATCGTCATAGGGATTATCGGGATCCTCCCCTTTATCGGTGACATAATTGACGTAAGCATGTGGCCCAGACTGGTAGCGCCCCGGATCATACATCCGGGGAAACCAAAATACCCCTTCTGGTTCGTATTGATAGGCTACTTCATCTAGATCAAATACATATCGTTCATATCCCGAGAGCTGGAAGTATTTGGCTCCTTCCACTTCCGTGACAGGATATCCCCGTTCATCACGTTGAGGTTGAGCATGGTACATCGCCCCTTTCAGCAAAGGTCGGTCTCCATACTGCTCTCGCCGCATGTAGCTCAGGAAGGTAATCAGGTTTTCGGGGTTGTTCATATCCACCGGCGGATTGCTGCCTGAGCGGATGAAAATCAATGCGTAAGAAGAAAAGCCAATCATGATAAGCATCAAGCCCAAGAGGGCCGTGTTCATCACCAACCACTTATTTTTCTGGCTCAGCCAAATCATTATACCCAGAACTCCAAACAGCAAAACAGCAAACAGCAAGGCCCCACTACCCATAGCCCAGCCTAACCCACTCAGGGTCTCCCCTTCCAAGGACATGGTACCTGTAAACCATTTTTCAAATTGCCAGGCAAGGCTAAACGTAGATTCAATGACCCCATATAAGACCAGAATCAATGCTCCTAAAGAAATGCTCAGAGCAGCCAAGAATCCAGACCAGCTAAAGGAGAATTTCCGGAAGTAAAACAACAAGCCTAAAGCGGGGATGGTTAGGAGGTTAAGCAGATGCACCCCAATAGATAAGCCCATTAGGTAGGCAATCAAGAGCAAGTAGCGAAGGTGGCCGGGCTCATCCGCTTTGGATTCCCATTTGAACATCAGCCAGATCACTGCAGCCGTAAAAAACGAACTCAATGCATAGACCTCTGCCTCTACAGCATTGAACCACACCGAGTCAACCCAAGCCGAAGTTAAGCCCGCGATGACACCACTGCCCAAAATCGCCAAGCGTTGGGGAGAGGGTGTGCTCTCTTGGCGTGGCCTATATACTTTCTCCGCCAGATAAATGGTGGTCCAACAAATGAACATGGCCGCAAAAGCACTAGCCAGGACCGATACCAAGTTGACCCACCAAGCCACGGCCAGAGGATCTCCAAAGGAAAACATGGAAAATACCCGGCCTATCAAAAGAAACAGGGGAGCCCCCGGTGGGTGGGTCACCTCTAGTTCATGGGCACAAGCGATAAATTCCGCACAGTCCCAAAAGCTGGAAGTGGGAGCCATGGTCAGCAAATAGACCAGCAGACTTAAGGCAAAAACCGCCCAGCCTGCTATGTTTTTCCATTGGCGATCGTTCACACAGAAAATGGTTGATGAATACTCGTGCGTTTATCCTCTTTGGCGAAATATCTCCATCATGGCCATACCAGCTGCGACAGAGACATTGAGTGACTCTACCTGTCCCTGCAAGGGAATTTTTCCTTGCAGGTCCAGTCTACGAAGCAATTGACGATGAATGCCTCGCTCTTCTGAGCCCATGACTAAGCACAGAGGACCTGTCAAGTCTAATTCAATCAGGCTATCTTCGGCCTTTTCAGTACAGCCAACGGTTCTGATGCCATAGGCATGCATCATGATTACCGCATCCACGAGGTGATTGATGCGACAAACTGGTAGGTGGTTCAGTGCACCCGCTGAGGTCCGCATGGCGTCTCCATTTAAGGCAGCACTGCCTTTGGCAGGTACCACCAAAGCCTGAGCACCCATGGCCTCTGCCGTACGGGCAATAGCCCCAAAGTTTCGAACGTCCGTCACGCCATCTAGCATCACCAACAATGGGTTGTCCACCTTTTCTTGGACCTTTAAAATGGTAGCTTCCAGATCATGGTACCCCACGGCGGCAGCAATGGCAAGCACTCCTTGGTGATGGCCCTGCTTACTCAAGCGATCGAGTTTTTCATCTGGCACTTCCTGCACGGGGATTCCCTCCTCGCGGGCGATGCGTCGTATGTCCTGGATGCGGGCGTGCTCTTTGCCTTTACGCACCAAGATTTTTTCGACGGGTTGGCCCGCCTCTAGTGCTTCCAAGACCGGATGCACTCCGAATATTTTTTGTTCTGATTTTGCCATAATGTAGCTGGATAAGCTAGATAAGAGGCCACCTAAATTAGTTAGAACGCCATCCACCTAAGCCCAATCCTGTTTTGCGGCCGCAAAATAGGAAAGATAGGTCCAGGATAGAAATTCCTCTCTGGCTCAATGAAAAGAAAATTCTCATCGAGACAGCTGAAATTCAGCTGGTACAGCCTGCAAATCCAAGTCCCAAATCCATGGAAGATAGAGATAGACCCAGATTACGATAAGTAGAATGGACAATAAGTTGAGCCACACTCCTGACCGAATCATGTCTCCCATGCGTAAATAACCTGATCCAAACGCCACGGCATTGGGGGGAGTGGCCACCGGTAGCATAAACGCGCAGCTTGCGGCAAGGATGGCAGGCACCATCAAGGCGTACGGGTGCCACCCCAAGGAAATGGCCAAGGCTGCTACTATCGGAATGATCATACTCGCCGTCGCCAAATTAGACGTGATCTCCGTGAGAAAATTGATCATGGCAGTCACCGCCAATAATACTACAATCAACGCCAGCCCCATGAGGAGATTCAATTGATCCCCCATCCAAGCGGCTAAGTCGGTTTGCTTGAATCCCGTGGCTAGAGCTAGTCCTCCCCCGAATAATAGGAGGATGCCCCAAGGCAGTTTTTGAGTGTCTTTCCAACTGAGCAGTCGCTGACCCTTCTCGCCGGGGGCAGGCAGCATAAACAGCAAGCTAGCCCCCATCAAGCCAATAACGGTGTCATCAATACCTAGCTGCAGTTGCAGATCTTTGGAAAGAAATGATCGTGAGATCCAGGCCAAAGCCGTTAAGGAAAATATCACCAACACCCATGCTTCGGAGGCACTAATGGGGCCTAGGGCTTTGAGCTGCTGCTTAATCACCACCTTGCCCTCTGGAATTGCTTTGGTAGTGAGTCCAAAGATTCCCTTGGTCAATACCCACCAACAGATGCTCATCATGATGACAGAGAAAGGGAGTCCAAAGCTAAACCATTGGACAAAAGTAATTTCGATCCCAAAGAGATCTTCCACTACCGCCGCAAAGATCAGATTGGGAGGGGTACCGATCAAGGTAGCGGTTCCTCCAATAGAAGCGGCGTAGGCAATACCCAGCATCAACGCTTTGGCGAAGGGGGTAGACATGGCTGCATCTGCCTCCTTGTCAGACAACTGTTTGACCACGGCCATGCCAATGGGCAGCATCATCAAAGAGGTAGCAGTATTTGAAATCCACATTGACAGCAGCCCCGTTGCCACCATGAACCCCAGTACCAACCTGCTGGGGTTCGTCCCCAAAGCGTAGATGATATTAAGCGCAATCCTGCGGTGCAGGTTCCATCGCTCAATCGCAATGGCAATCAAAAAACCCGCAAGGTAGAGCATGACCAATTTGTGTCCATAAGAACTACTAATTGCCCCCAACTCCAGGGCTCCACTGAGAGGAAGTAGCACCATGGGTAAGAGTCCAGTCGCTTCAATGGGGATGGCTTCAGAAACCCACCACACGGCGACCCACAAGGCACTTGCCAAGGCTGCACGGCCTGGCCCTTCTAGGCCTTCCAAAGGCAAGACAAACAAGGTCAGAAAAAAAAGGCTCGGTCCTAAGAGCAAGCCTAGCATCTGAAATCCCGT
Source organism: uncultured Bacteroidia bacterium (assembly GCA_964521065.1). Lineage (GTDB taxonomy): Bacteria > Bacteroidota > Bacteroidia > J057 > J057 > CAYVAP01. The sequence goes on from CAZFPQ010000090.1 coordinate 17,884, forward strand.
GTAGGTGGAATGGTTTTTTTTCAGAAACGACGACATGGCAGAAAATACAGTTTCTAGATGGGAGATGCATGGGAAATATTCAAAAAAACTAGGTTCTGGGGGCCGATTAAATGCCCTACTTTTCTCCTTGTCAATTCCTGTCTCAGGCAGGAAAATACATTGCTAATCCCCTGATTTAGAGCTAATATTGTATCAGAAGGAAGCTCCAAGATTTACTGCTCATGATCATTGGATTGGTCTCCAGTGGTCTATGTTTAACGTCGTTCTTTATTGGTCAGCCCGGCATGTAGCCGGGTTTTTTTCATGAAAAAATATAGGCCGAAAGGGTACCCTTTCGACCTAAGTCTAAAGAAATCAGTTTATCTATCGATGATGGGCGTCAGCCAGGTTACAAGTCTTCTAGCGCTCTGAACTGCGCATCTCCCCAGAGTTTTTCTAGGGCATAGAATTCTCGTTTTTCCTTCTGAAAAATGTGCACCACCACGTTGACAAAGTCTATCAAAACCCACTCACCTTCTTTCACGCCTTCTTTGCTAATAGGCCTTTCTCCGTTTGCTTTGGCAAAATCCAAAACGGACTCAGAAAGTGCCTGTACGTGTTTGTCGGAAGTCCCGGTACATATCACGAAAAAATCAGCAACCGCGCCATCTACTCCTCTAAGGTCCATTTGCACGATGTTTCTTCCTTTGATTTCCTGAAGGCCCTCGATGGATAATTGGGCGAGTGATTTGGCATCCAGTGCGACTCGAGTCATTAAGTGTGATTAGGTGTGAGACAAATTTTTAAGTTTGACAAATTGAGGGAGATTCCTTGAATCCCGTATTTTCCAAGGTCTTATTCTAAATAACGGAATTTTTTAGCTTTTGTGCCATCTTTGCGCAGCCGATTTTATTTAGGACAATCATTGTCATTGGTACCATGGCCAGTTCCCTTTACCCCGAATCTATTCTTCTTTCCCAATACAACTACCATCTCCCTGATGAGCAGATCGCTAAACAGCCTTTGGCCCAGCGTGATCAATCCAAGTTATTGGTTTATCAGCGAGAAGAAATCTCCCATCATCAATTTTTCAACTTACCAGAACTGCTTCCTAGCAACAGCCTTTTGCTCTTCAATGATACCAAAGTAATCAAGGCGAGGCTTTATTTTCAACGAAAAACCGGGGCAAAAATCGAGGTCTTGCTGCTAAATCCGGTAAACCCCGCTGCCGTGGAAGCGGCTATGGCCGCACAAGGAACTTGCACTTGGCACTGCATCATTGGCAACCGCAAGCGCTGGAAGCTGGATGAGGAAGTTTTCTTGGATCTGGGACAAGGAGCTCCAATTCAAGTGAGCGCCCAACTGAGCGATCCCGAGCGAAATCACGTGACCTTTCATTGGACGCCTGAGGAACGTTCATTCGTGGAAGTGCTGGCTTTGCTGGGACAGCTCCCCCTGCCTCCCTACCTCAAGCGGGAAGCGACCGAAAAAGACCTGGTTCAATACCAGACCGTCTACGCACGGCAAGAAGGGGCCGTAGCCGCCCCTACGGCAGGTCTCCATTTCACGGATAAGGTATTAGAGGAATTGATTCAAAAAGGAATCCAGCGTTCTTTCATCACCCTGCATGTCAGCGCGGGAACCTTCTTGCCGGTCAAGACCGACCGGGTATTGGACCACCCGATGCACGCTGAGCAAGCCATCATCACCCGAGCGACTCTTCAACAGTTGATCAGACATGCAGGTCCTTGGATCACTGTGGGGACTACCTCCTTGCGTTGGCTGGAAAGCATCTATTGGATGGGAGCTAGGTTACGGCAGGAGGGAGCGGAATCTTTTGGAGACCAGCCTTTGGAAATTGACCAACGCCTGCCTTACCAAATGAAGCCCGAAATTCTTCCCAATCGGCAAACAGCTCTCCGAGCACTACTCGCTTATCTAGATTACCTAGAAGTAGATCAAATCCACTTAGATACCCGCCTATTGATTGTCCCAGGCTATTCTTTTCGCATGACTGATGGGTTAATTACCAATTTTCATATGCCAGGCACTACGTTGATATTGTTGGTGGCAGCCTTGATTGGGGAGGATTGGAGAAAAGTCTACGAAACTGCTTTAGGGTCTAACTACCGCTTTTTGAGCTATGGTGATTCCTCTTTGCTGCTTCCATAGGCGCTTCAAATCAGCTCGCATATTGCTTGGTTTTCCAATATACTACACTTCCATCCGTCCCTCCATCTAGAAAACAATCTCTCATGCCTCCTAGTCCGCTCTCGCCTTACCTGACCCTCATCAACCAGATTTTTGATCTGAAGAAAAAGGTTCAGAACCTCTCTCAAGCCAAAAGCCTTGATCGCAACCTAACCCGCATGCAGGGAGCGGTGACTGAGTTGGGTTTTGTGTGGCATGACCCTACTGGCGAAAGCTATGATGAGACCCGAACCGATTGTGAGGCCAGCATCGTCGGAGAAAATAATGATAGCCTGTACATCAAAGAAACCATCAAGCCCCTGATTTGGTGGAAGGAAAATGGGGTTTCACAAATTGTCCAGCGGGCGGTAGTAATCGTTGAAGGGAGATAATATCCTACTCTCAATATCCCAGACTCCCATTATCACAAGCTCTCATTATCCCAAACTCCTTATCTTTGTGGGCAAATGAGTAAGTTTCGCTATTACCGAGAACATCAATTGCCAGAAGAAGAACCCACATTACCGGAAGAGGACCCGAAAGAAGTCGTAGCCTCAGAAGACGAAGATGGCCTCTTCGAACATTATACCCTTTATGGCCCCCCAAGGGTCAAGCCGGTACGCATTGATAAGTTTTTGGTCAATCAGCTACCCAATACTTCTCGAACCCGGATCAAAAATGCCTCCCTGACCGGAAGCATATTGGTCAATGGGCAAGCCGTCAAGGTTTCCTATAAAATTCGACCAGGCGACAAGGTCCAATTGATGTTGCCCTATCCTCCTCCTCCTTCATTGGAAGCGGAAGAAATGGAATTGGACATTCGCTACGAAGACGATGACCTGATGGTGGTGCATAAATCCGCAGGCATGGTGGTGCATCCAGCCATTGGGCACCGCACAGGCACCTTGGTGCATGGCTTACTCTGGTACTTTGAGCAGCTTCCTCATGCTACACAGGGCGAACCTATTCGCCCAGGCTTGGTCCATCGCCTGGACAAGGATACCACAGGCATCATGGTCATCGCCAAAAAGGAATATGCCATGGCCCATTTGTCCAAGCAATTTTTTGATCGTACCACGGGTAGACGCTATCAGGCCATTGTCTGGGGCGACGTGCTTGAAGATGAAGGAACCGTGGTAGGACACATTGCGCGCAACCCGCGCGACCGCAAGTTTTTTGCCTGCTTCCCCGACGGCAGCCAAGGCAAGCACGCCGTAACCCATTACCGCGTGCTGGAGCGTTTTGGGGTGGTGACTTTGGTGGAATGCCGTCTAGAAACAGGGCGTACCCATCAGATTCGGGTGCACATGAAGCACCTCGGCCATACCCTCTTCTCCGACCGCAACTATGGAGGAGATCGAGTCCTCAAAGGTCCCAAAACCAAAAAATACCAGCAGTTCATCCGGAACTGCATGGACATACTGCCCCGGCAGGCCCTCCACGCCAAAACCTTGGACTTTGATCACCCGACCACGGGTGAGCGCATGTCTTTTGACAGCGAGCTTCCCCTCGACATGGCCGGAATGCTAGAAAAAATGCGGCGCTGGGTGCCGAGTGGGGATATGGAGTAGTGTATCATACAGGCATACCTGACTTGATTCGAGCCGCCCTCAGGCTCCAAGCATAGGACAAAAGAGTAAAAGCCAAATCGCCTTTTCGTACCCACCCATTCTCAGCTATTCATTTACTCCAAGTAAACCAATATCTGAGCGATTTGCTCGTCCGTCAAGGACGGGAAGGGAGGCTGTAAAGATTGGTTCGCTTCATAAATGGCTAACGCCCTCGGTTCCCGTTCCAAGATCAGCCTTGGTGCACTCCGGATCCAGGCGAAAACCCATTCTTCTTGGCCTTCATATTTGGTCAGCACTTTTCCCAAGGCGGGACCGATCAAAACTCGGTCTCTAGCATGACACGCAGCACAATGTTGCTCAAACCAAGACTTACCCTGCGAGGGACTGGGATTGTCCTTAGCGGCTTTTAATGCAGCCAGGACTGCCGGGCGTAGGGCCGCAAGTTCTGTTTCGATTATCCTCAAATCAGGGGTAGAATTTTCGAGTACGGAAGCAGGGACAGGTTTAAATTGTCCATCCGCCTGAATTGCTAGGTAATGGGTAGAGTCCTTGGTGAGTGTCCAATCCTGGTATCCAACGTAATCTCCTTCCTCGAATCTTCCTTCTCCGTGGTATTCACGTCGATTGATTTTCAATACCGGATGTGGTTTGACCATCATCAGTTCGTGATCATTTTGATATTTTAGGGCCTTTTCTGGGATTTCGATTAACGCATAACCGATCATCCAATCAAGTCGTTTCCCATCCGGGCCAACCGTCCAGATAGGCTGAGACTCTAAAGGAGTACCTTCGCCATAGTAAGAGGAATCCGCTATCACCAACAAGACGCTGTCATTGATGTAGACCAATTCCCTGATGTCATTGATTTGGCGAGGTTCAAACTCGGGATCTGCCTCGTAGGTAGTAAAATTAACGACCCTCGGGACAAAGTTGGTCAGGCGATAGAGGGCTTGCTCATCCCAGTCGGGCAGGCTCTTTGGGTGGGTTTTGACCCAGTTTATCAGGTCTTGGAAAGTTTTGGGGGGTGGGGATAGGCTTATGCCCCAAAATAGGATAAGTCCGGAGAGAAGGTATTTCATGGGATAAGTGGAAGGCATTTTACGTTAACGCAACAAGAATTTCAGGACCAGACCAAAGTTACCCCTGTAATCTGCTTCTAGGCTTTGGGAGAAAATTACAGATCAATCTTGAGGAATGGAATACTTATCTCTTCAGAAGATCTTCTAGCAAGAACTCATACACTTAAATGAAATTTATGACTGCTTTGATTAAGCTCAAATAGGTACTAATCTTGTATTCGTTAAATCACTTAAACATTATCAACAACTATGAAGCAGCTAATTTTCAGCACAATCTTTCTTTTAGGTTTGGTAGCTTCGCTATCGTCATGTGAGCAGTGTAAGCAATGTTCCGCTCAGGCCGAAGTCAAAACCTACCTAGCCGATTCTTTGATCAGTACTGTAACACAAGCCGTATCTGCGCAGGAGTTTTGCGACGATCAGCTTGATATGATCGAAGACAATCCCACAGTGACGACCGAGACCACCCAGCAAGTTGGAAGTATCAGTCAGCGAATTGAAACCGCCACTACCTATACTTGTAACTAGTTAGGGGTCTGATTAAGATTTTCAAAAGGCTCTCAAACCTTTGGTTTGGGAGCCTTTTTGCATATAGATGTTACCATGATCTGACATGAATAAAGTCGGAACGTTTTGAAGCGATGCAGCAAGCTCGGCCTCTATGACGTTATTTAGACAAAACAACTTTACCTTTTAGGGTACCACGGCTTTCTAAGCCGTAGCACCCCCAAGCATGCACACCAACCCTCCAGCCATGAAATACCTCGTCATCATTCTCCTGCTCATCGGCCAACTTTTCGCCCAAGACTACGCCCTTTTCAACCCCGGAACCACCTACCTATACAATGACCTCAACTACGCCATCCGCATCGATCGGGTTGAGCCTTGGATCAAGGGCTATCGCATGGAGAACTACCGCTATGCGGAGGTTTGTGACTTTCCCTATCCAAACGCCATCGGCCCCGCTTGGTTCCAACAATCATGGTTGCTAGATACCGCTAACATGAGCTATACTTTTTTCAACCGCCAAGGCGATAGCATTCATTGGGAGACCCAGACTCAGGTGGGAGATAGCTGGGACATGGTAGCAATCTTATCTAGTCATAAGTTACGCGCCTTCCACGACAGTACTCGCTGGATATCGGTGCTCGGCGAGATGGATTCTGTACGTTATTATCATCTGCATGGAGTAGACAACAACGGGATTCCTCGCCATCATCCTTGGAATAATCAGGTGCTACGTTTGAGCAAGTCTCATGGGCTGCTTACCACCTTCGCTGCGGATAACTTTCCACTTGGGGCACCTAAGTTATTTGAGTTGAAGGGAATGGAGAATCCTGATTTAGGGATTCAAAGAATTACTCCTAGAGAGATGTATCGCATGTCCGTAGGTGGAGAAATTCATCAAAGAAAAGAGTTTAGTTGGGATCCTGCCGCTTACATCGCAGACTCATACCCCCACCGCGTTGAAGAGGATCAATTTATTCGGCAGAAAGTAGTGTCCTATCAAACATGGCCAGATAGCATAAAGGTCGAATTCGAAGAACTGGTCATTAGGAAATGGGATGTGGCCTTTTCCCCCAACCAGCGTGGTTTTGAATATGATACCGTGAATAAGCGATCTAAAATCAGGGTACTAGAACCCGATACCATGCCCTTAGCTTTTGTAAAGAGACCCCCGTCGGTTTTAAGTGCAAAAGGATTTCAGACTATAAATTTTTCTGAAAGGGGATTTCTTAGGTATAACCTTGACCTCAGCTTCGCTTTTAGTCAAATCCTTAGGGGTCCTTCAGCTACCGTTTCCAGAGCCTTTGACTGGCAAGATAGCTGTTTTCGATTACTGGTAGATGCTACTAGAGTTAATTCAGGCTACGCTAGGGCGGGTGGTAATTATATTGG
>CAZFPQ010000091.1:0-24429 GCA_964521065.1 uncultured Bacteroidia bacterium
AAAAACCAGGGGACTCTGTCCATTCAGACGAATCAACCCCGGCCCCTTGCTCTAAATAGTCGGAGGACATATTCCATCGGAATGGTCCTTTCGACCTGGGATAACTTGTGGGTGCTGAAGTATTTTTATTTCAAATAACTGTTGGTATAGAGGCAATTTTAGCGCCGAAATACAGCTCCCGTCTCTTTCCTTGGCCGAACGGTATCTTTTAGCCGGAGAATGGTTATTTGCGCTGCATGTTTGGTAATTAATGCACATCAAACTTCCTCTTTAAAGCGTAAGAAGACAACACTTATATTCACTATCCATTCAATAAAAATGGGGTTATGTAGAATACCTAAGCTATTGACGCCGACACAAAATAATTCTCCACAAAAAACTCATTATCAAATATTTGCATTTCGACATCTTGGCCAACTAGTTTTTTTACATGAATAAACAACTCAAAAAATCACCAGACAACACATATTTATAAGGGAATAAATATTTTTTAATTAAAGTAAAATACCAAAATATAAAGGGTAATATTTCACAAAGAAATATTACCCTAAAAAATTTTTACAGGCGAATTATTGCCCCCGGTTACCAAGTATGTTGCAAAATGCTTGCCGATTTACCCTATCTCAGCAACTTGCTGCCAAGAAATTAAAGGTCCTGTTTAAGGCCTTCCCGCAAAGTAACCCTCCCCACAATAATCCATTCTCATTTCTGCCCATCGAACTCTTGCCTGGTCACTTAATGAGGCAGTTTTATCCTTCACCTCTTCGAGGATTTCACACGCAGCATCATGTCCCCCGATACCAATTAGAATATTGGCCTTTTGTAAGTAGGCTGCTCCCATTTCTGGCTCCATGTCGATCGCCTGCTGAACCATTTGTAGCGCGCCTTCTATCTTTCCTAGCTCCAACTCCACTTGACTCAACAAAACATAGGCCTCGCTTAGCGTGTGCGTATCCTCTGAAAAGCGAATAATCCAGTTGGCATCTTCCAGGGCTCCTACAATCTGGCCAGATGTCAATCTTGTCCTACCCCGATCGAGAAAGGATTGAGAGAGTAATTTTTCTGAGCTAGGCGAAAGCTCTCGAGCGGCTTGAGCCAGCCCAATCGTCTCCGTAAAATGAATAGCCGCCTGGTCCCAACGCTGTGTTTTTCGCTCTACTTTCCCTAAGTAATAATGAGCAGTTAACAACACATCTAATACCTGTCCCCGGGGGCGCTTTCTCCGAGGGGTGAGCTGAATACAATGTTGTAGTTTCCACCTAGCATCTGCATAGCGACGATCCGCTAGGGCAGCAAGGCCCATAGACATGGCATGTTTGGCATCTTTGAGACTGGTACCCGAAGGATGCTTAAGAAAGTTGATTACATCCAACCTCCGCAGCTCTGTATCGGCCTTGAGCTCTTCTCCAAAATGGAGGGAGAGGTTGGTCCAATACATGATGCTGCTATCATCCACCCTAGCGGGAGAAAAACGGAGCTCTCGCACAAAGACGTCAATTCGATCGTCAATAGATGGATGCAAGCTCTTGGTAATTACGTGGTCTCTAGGATGCCCTTGTTCGTCAATTAAAATACGGCAATGGGTAGTACCCTCTACACCTTCTTTAATGGCAGGCAAAGGGTAGCCAATCTTGTATTTTACAGCCTCCAAATTGAGAATGATGGGGCTCTCTTCTACAAATACGAAATCATGGATATCAGGCGCAGCAAGGTTAAGACTGAAGGAATGTGATTCTTGAGCCAATAGGCATTGACCCAGCAATCCCCAGCTCAATAGCAGGAGAAACTGTCTCATGGAAAGATCCTAAATATGTTGATTTGTTAACCATAAATTACTACTTAGTTAACAAAGCCAATAATCCTGTGTAATGTTTTGGGATGAGATTTAGAACCTGCTTGTTGTATGGGTGTAATACAGCTTCCAAAATATAGATAGCCGCCCCCAAACATTTAGGGACGGCTAAGACAAACCAAACTACTACCTCGCTCATATACAGGCAAAACTTAGGCCAAGCACTCTTTCAGGAATTAAAATGTCCTAAACGACCTAATCATCAGGCTGGATGGATATTTTGCATACCTAAACGGTTAGGGATGTTAGAGATTGAGGTTACAAGCAAGGATAGATGGCCAAATCCAGCAAAAAACAAAAAGCCCACCGATAAAGGTGGGCCTATCAAGTTAGCGAAGAGAGACAAAGGGCAAACTTACTTTCCGCTATCGTCTACTTCTTCGTATTCAACGTCAGTCACGTCATCCTCCACATCCTGATCAGCTTGGGCCTCGGCACCATTGGCACCCGCCTCTTGCTGGGCTTGGTACATTTCGGTAGAGGCCTTCTGCCAAGCTTCGTTCATGTTTTGGATGGCAGCATCGATACGATCCAGGTCTTTGGAAGCATGGGCTTCTTTCAATTCTCCTAGGGCCGTCTCTAAGGCTGACTTGTTGTCATCAGAGATTTTGTCACCAAACTCTTTCAGCTGCTTTTCGGTAGAGAAAATCAATTGATCTGCGGCATTGACCTTTTCAGCTTCCTCTTTGCGGCGGTTATCCGCATCTGCATTTTCAGCAGCTTCTGCCTTCATGCGATCGATTTCAGCGTCGCTAAGCCCGGTAGAAGCCTCAATGCGAATTTTTTGCTCTTTGCCAGTAGCCTTATCACGCGCGCTCACGTTCAAGATACCGTTGGCATCAATGTCAAAGGCAACTTCGATCTGAGGAACTCCACGTGGAGCAGGCGGAATGCCATCTAGGTGAAACTTACCCAAGGGGCGGTTATCCGCTGCCATAGGGCGCTCCCCTTGTAAAATATGAATCTCAACTGAAGTCTGATTATCCGCTGCGGTAGAGAATATCTCAGATTTTTGAGTTGGGATGGTCGTATTGGCCTCAATCAACTTGGTGAATACCCCTCCCATGGTTTCGATTCCTAGCGAAAGAGGAGTTACGTCTAGAAGCAATACCCCTTTCACGTCTCCAGCTAGAACTCCACCTTGGATTGCAGCACCTACCGCTACCACCTCATCTGGGTTAACAGACTTGTTGGGTTCACGCTTGAAGAAGTCTTTTACCAAAGACTGAACGCGAGGGATACGAGTAGAGCCCCCAACTAAGATTACCTCATCAATATCATCGACAGAAAGCTTGGCAGCTTTAAGGGCCTTGCGAGTAGGTTCTAGCAAGCGGTCAAACAGACGGTCGGCTAGTTGCTCAAACTTTGCCCGAGACAAGCTACGCTCTAGGTGCTTAGGACCTTCGCTGTCCATGGACAGATAAGGAAGGTTAATCTCAGTAGAAGAGGTAGTAGAAAGCTCGATCTTAGCGGTTTCAGCGGCTTCTTTGAGGCGCTGTAATGCTTTAGGATCCTTGGTTACATCGATGCCGTGCTCAGCTTTGAACTCAGCGGCCAACCAGCTACTGATGACCTGGTCAAAGTCGTCACCTCCCAGATGAGAGTCTCCATTGGTAGAGAGCACTTCAAATACTCCATCACCGAGTTCTAGGATAGAGATATCAAAGGTTCCTCCTCCCAAGTCGAAAACGGCAATCTTTCCAGATGAATCCTGCTTATCGAGGCCGTAGGCTAAAGCAGCAGCCGTAGGCTCGTTGATGATTCTTTTGACCGTCAACCCAGCGATTTCACCAGCTTCTTTGGTGGCATTACGTTGGGCATCGTTGAAGTATGCGGGTACGGTGATGACCGCCTCTTTGACTTCGTAGCCCAAGTAATCTTCCGCGGTCTTCTTCATTTTCTGAAGCACCATCGCCGAGATTTCTTGAGGCGTATAGGTACGCTCATCAATTTTAGCTACGGCCAGCCCGTTGCGGCCATCAGTCACCTGATAGGCCATTTCCTTCGCATCGTTGCGTACGTCGTTATATTTAGCGCCCATGAAGCGCTTGATTGATCGAATGGTTTTGGTAGGATTAGCAAGGGCTTGACGCTTGGCTTGTTCTCCTACAATGCGATCTCCGTCCTTAGTGAAAGCCACGACTGAGGGAGTGGTGCGCTTACCCTCTGCATTCACAATCACCACGGGTTCGCTTCCCTCCATTACTGAAACCACAGAGTTGGTCGTACCCAAGTCTATGCCTATAATTTTACTCATTTGCCTGCGATGTTTGAAATTAGATGTTCTGTATAGTTGCGATTAGCTATTCGATGTTGACGTCATTGTCTGTTTCTGGGGTACTTGCTTCTTTGAGGGGAAACCTCACTGCCAGTACGCCGTCTTCAAATTTTGCTTTAATTCCTTCCAACTCCACTGTATCTGGCAGCATCAGGGATTTTCCAAATGGGCCAAAACGGCGCTCTTGGCGCTCATACAAATGGGTGGTCAATCCTTCAGGAGCCTCCTTGCGACCCCGGATGTGCAGGATTCCATCTTGCACTTGGATTTTTACCTGTTCCTTTTTAACCCCGGGGAGTTCAAGCTCGACTACCAAAGATTCATTGGTTTGGTAGATGTCTGTTTTCAATTTCACTTCACCACCAGCTCCTTCAGCATTAAAAACCTCGTCAACAAAGCTGGTTACTTTTTTGCCAATGCCCTCAATACCTTCTCGAAAGCTTTGGAACAAATCATCATTGGGATTACCTGTACTCATGGGGTGTTCTTTAAAGTGGTTCACCCTGAGGTAACAATCACAGTGCCATGCCGATTTTCAAGGAAGAATTGGGAGAATCTGAGCGATTATATGCCATAATGTCAGGTGCAACTGAGTCAACTCCGCCATCCTTGCGGAATTTGCGCTATGCGACAGAAAAAAAGGGGGCAAGAATGTCAGGTAAAAATGGGGCGAGGAAGGAGGTGATTGGCCCACCATTTCTTTTTATCTCACTAGCCATTCTTTGAATGGGGCTACCTTTAACCGGCTTACTATGGCATTTTGTTCAGTCTTAATGGTTAACTCTACTGCGACTTTCCGGTTGAAATAAGGCTCAAATGAAACTATGGTTTCTTTGTTGACCAACATCTGTCGGTTGATTCTGAAGAATTGATTGGGATCACAAACCGACTCAATATATTCCAGCTTTTTAAACAGGGGATACTTTTTGCCTTCGAACGTGTATAGATACACCGCTTCATATTCCACGCTGAACAAGGCAATTTCCTCGACTCTTTTTATAATGGTTTTCTCCTTAAACTGAGTTAGGAAACTTTTCTGGTAAGCCTGTTCTCCCCTAGGTAGAAAATGAATAGGTGATCGCGATTTTGTGTTTAGGTTGGATATTAATCTTTTGTACTTCTGGAGCGCCTGGTGGATCTCGGTTTCTTTAAAAGGTTTTAACAGGTAGTCAATTCCGTTATTTTTAATCGCCTGCATGGTAAACTCATCGAAGGCTGTACAAAATACAACAGGTACCGTCACATCAACGTGCTTGAATATTTCAAAGCTATATCCATCAGCCAGCTGTATGTCAAAAAAGAGTAGGTCTACATTTTGTTGGTACTTACTGAGATAGTGGACGGCCTCGACGATGGATTCTAGTTTATCTAGGACCATGAATTCCCCATCCTGCTCAATGATCTCCTGTAACAGAGCTGCCGTATGTGCTTCATCTTCAACTATCAGAACATTCATCTACTTGATTAATTTTAGGGTGACACGGAATTGGTCAGCAGACTGTTCGACAATGACTCCCTGGGAAAGTCCCAATAACTCATATCTCTTTTTCAATAAGCCCAGTCCGTACCTGGTAGATTCTATCTCACCCAATTTCGGCTGAAGGTTGTTCATGACCTGGATGTCACCCTCTTTGGTATGCCCTATCTGGATGTATAAAGGATGGTTAGCAGTCATGCTATTGTGCTTAAAGCAATTTTCCACCACAATCTGCAAGGCCAAGGTGGGCAGAAAAAAATCGTGCAGGGATTTGTCTAGGTCCACCTCCACCTTTACGGCCTCCTCGTTTCTGCTTTTCATCAGAAACAGGTATGACTCCAGCACCGCTAGCTCCTCGGATAGTGGAAGCAGGGTATTTTCATTATGCCTGAGGGTCTGCCGGTAGAAGTCGGATAGAGAAAGGATGAATTTTTCAGCCCCCCCATGACTTTGACGCACCATGGAGCGTAAGGTGTTCAAGGAATTGAAAAGAAAGTGAGGATCTATTTTCGCTTGAAGGACTTGTAGCTGGGTTTTGTAATTTTCAGTCTGAAGCTGCTCTTTTTCCAAAGATAAGTGAGAGATTTTCCGCTGCGAATTCAAGGCATATTGAACCGTCAAAAACAAGATCACAGGGGGAAGTACTTTGACAGTTGAAATATCAATCCCTGCTCCTTTAGCTCCAGCGTCAAAAAGTTGGAAGTAGAGAGCTATTAGCGAAAACAGAAGGCCCAATAAGGCCAATGCATACCACTTTTTATTCCCTTGCCTGATTTCCCACAATTGCCAAAAGAAATACCAGAGCACATACAGGGTTAAAGAAGAATAAAGCCACACCACAATAATGGGTGCATCGATCGCAAACTCCTCCTCACCAGCGGCATAAAAGCGTATCGCTGGCATGACAAGAGCCAGGACAATCGGCAGAATATTGATGGTTTTAAGTTGCAAAGCTTATAATGATCGTTATTGGTTGTCCTATTCAGCTCCTTTGAAGCCCTAGAAAAGGCTTGCCCCACAATTTAAGGCATGCTCTTTAAGCAGATAGCAAAAAGAAAAACAGCAATCGGGGTACGGGAGTAGAGGCATGTTGCTGTATTCATTCATCCTTATATCCATAGCCCGTACCGCCATACCCCGATTTTTCTGGCCAAGTGCTTAGGGCATTTTCCTCTACCCTACCACGCACTTCTCATCAAGTCGCCTATTCTACAATTTTCTGATAAGAGTTTTCCAATTCATCCTGGATGACATAAGCCAAGCCATCTGCCACCAGTACCAAATCATCCGATAGGGTTTCTACTTGGTAGGTCCAGCCTGCGGGCAGATTGAGGGTGGAGCCCAGCGACGCCAGGTCGCCTATTGCTAGGTTGGGATTGACCTTTCGGCTATAGGATTGCATGATGTATTCGTCCCCTTGTGGGTTGGTCAACTTGTATACCTCATTTCCTGCCAGGTAGGTATAGGTAGTGAAGCGCTCAACTGGATTTTCAGCATAGGTAGCTTCATCCAGGAATCCGCTAATTTGGGCACGCATTTGCATTTGCAGGGTGCCATAGGTGGTGATCTTTCCAGCGGTGCTGCTGCCATTTTCCTGACTCTGATTCACAAGCCAATGTCTAGGGCCATTCATGTTTATTCCTACCGCTCCCAACTGGCTGGCGATGCTATCCCCACTTAGCTTATACCACTCATCCTCTGGGCAGTCATTGAAGCTCATGGTTACGTACACTTCCGTTACCAAGCCATTGCCACAATCGAAAGTAGGCAACACTTCCCCGTATCTAAAATTTCTCAAATCTGAGGGAGGCATCAAGAGTTGAGTTCGGGGCTCATTCTGTACGGGGCTATCATAATTTTCACAACCAGGGGTGGACACGGAATCCCAGTCCACCTCGTAGAAAGCGACCAATCGCGTTGCGATCTCCACACCCTGGTCATCTTGGACAAAATGTCCCGCCTCCTGAATCCTGGCGTGAGGCTTTCCAGCAGCTCCAGGGATATTGTTGACAAAGTTTTGTTGGTTTTGGCAAGAGCCTAGCTCACCTGGATCATTTGAGCCCCAAATGGTGAGAAAAGGCTTTTCATAAACGCTAAGTCCCTGCCAGGCCTCCTCTGTGGTACCCGGCACTTCATTAAACAAAGAGGGAAAGGTTCGTACCCCAGCCATGTATTCCCTGTGTGGAAAAGGTGCATCGTAGGCTTCCTCTACATCCGCAGACAGGTCAAACCAAGTCAAGGCTTCCAGCACTTGAGAGGCTTTGAAAGAGGTATCTTTCATGGCATAGTTGGCCCAGTCCCCAAACTCCACCGAAGGGGCAGAAGCAAGCAAGTCACAGCCATCATAAAAGGGTACCTGTTGATCCGTAAAATCTGCAAAGGGAAAGGGCAAATCTGCTGTTTCATCGGGGTTGGCGATGGGGTCAAAAACTTGTGTACCTTGAGGCATCAGGGGAAGCATCCCGTTTCCTACGCTGATGCTCGCAAACCAATCGGAATGCAGGCCGGCTACCCTCAGTCCAATCAGGCTGCCCCAGTCTTGTACAAACAGATTGATATCGGCCAAGCCTAGCTGCTGAATGAAGCTCTCCAAGCGTTCGTTGTGTCCCAAGTAGCTGTATTCAGCAATGTCAACAGGCTTGTCGGAACGGCCCATGCCTAAATGATCCATGGCAATGACCCGATAGCCGGCATCCGCCAAGACGGGGATCATGTCTCGGTATAAATAGGACCAACTAGGCTGACCATGCAGCAGTAGCACCACTTCTCCGTTGGGGGGACCCGCTTCGGCGTAGGCTTGCCGCAATCCATCAATTTCTACGTATTGGTAATCGTAAGGCCAGTCGGGTAGCATTTGGAAGCACTCATCTGGGGTTCTGACGAACTGAACTCCATCATCGGTCATCAAATACTCAATCTGGTCCTCTTCGAGTTGGTGATTATCTACGGGAAGGTCGTCTTCCTTTTTACAGGCAGATAACAACATGATTGATAGGACCAGGCTGGTTACAAAAAATCGAGAAATCATTGTATTCATTCGTTATGGGTTTGTATTCCATGCGAATGAACCGTGAATTCGAGGGATCCAAGGGGAGAATCAAAGTGAAATGAACATAATGGGAAGTGGACTAGCCATTAGCTGAGAGTTCCACTCCTGGTCTTCTCATACTTGCAGCTTGTATATGAAAATGATAAAGGCTGAGGGAGGACATAAGCTCATCACCTCCACCACCCGTTTCGTTTCCGAATGTAGACAATTTGTCCGGTATGGTAAGCGGCATGGCCGGCCATATTGGAAATTTCGGTACTCCATTCTATTAGCTTTTCATCGCTGGCACGTTCCACAACTCGCTTCCAATCGGTTTGTATGCTGTCCAACTTCATGGCCGCTGCTGCCCAATCCAAGGTGTGCTCATGGACGAAGGTTTCTTCATTATCGCTGCTATAATCAGGAACGCTGTCTCCTTTGAATGCATGTAAGACGCGACCATGCCAAAATATCATGTGGGAGACCAGTTCAAATATGGAGTGGTTATCGGTGCTGTCTTTCCAAGTGGCCTGTTCATGGCTGAGACCTTCAATGGCGAGTTTGGTGGGAACAAACCAATCTTGATGGGTATGGGAGTTTTTTAGCTGCTCAAGGAGGAGGGGTTTCACACCTTGCTCCTCCTCTTTTTTTGAGCAACTGAAAGCGATCAGTGCTGCGGTCAGAAATAGTATGACTCTGCTCATTGCCTTTTTTTATTGCTCAATATACTGTGCCAATAAGGAGCAAACATTGCGGAATCGAGGACCTGTAGCTACAGAAATCTGCCTAGGTAGGCCCGCATAAAAGTAGCCTTTCATTCAACATTTACCTATCCGGTCCGTCCATACATCGACCCGTTCTACCGCCTTATTTCCCAACCACTTTCAGCCTAATAATTTCGCAGCGACTCATATTCACCCACGGTCACCCGGTCATTAAAAGTGGTGATGTGAATGATCTTCCCATTGTGGGTGAAACTCTTGCCGTATTGACGGATGAATGCTTCTTGCATGCGCTCATTGCTGAGGAGTTTGTCGCTGTATTGCTTGAGCGCCCCAAAGGTGATGTCTACTGGCAGGCCATAGGTGATCGCCTCATCGATGTAGCTAAAGACCAGTCCGGTATATTCTCCTTGAAAGAGGTCTGTCGAAGCAAAAATGTCGCAGCCCAGTACGATGCTTCCTGATACGCCTATGATGCCAACGATGGAACTGGGATCAGGAAAGGCATTGGGGGCAAAAGCCTGCACATAATCGTTTTCAAGTGCAGCATATTGAGGATCTTTGCTGTGTGAGGTATAGGCCCGCGTGGAACTGGAAACGTCGTCGCGTTTGAGTTCATAGGCGACTTCTCTCCAAACCTGCCGCTGGTCTTGAGACTGGTCCACCACTCTGCGCAGGTGTATGCTCCCTTCGTGGTAATAGGACCATGCTTTGGGGCTCGACCAGCGCTTTTCCTCTACACAATATACCGGTACCCGATTGCGGGTGCTGTTGGGAAGGAGGACCATGTCCCGGGCGATGACCCGGTCTTGCTTCCCTCCCGTGAGGACTTCTCCAGAGAGTAAAATCACAGGCTCATTCGAGGGGTTGTCAATGAGCAGCTGATTGACTCCAGCCCGGTCTCTGATTCTAAGCATGCCTTTTTGCATAGCGACCCTGAGGGGAACATATTGAGGATTAGTTCCTCTGGTTTGCCCCATAGGACTATCGAAAAAGCTCTCCTTGGCTCGAATGGGGATGAGCTGCAGGTTTTCATAGGTGACGGCAGATTCATAATCAACCATCAGGTGATCATAGGTGAATTGGCCGAAAAGGGGAAGGGATAGGCTGGTGCTGAAAAGCAGGATACATAAATAACGCATAGGGGAGGTGGGTAAGAGGGTTATTGATGGAAATTCCTACCCATATAAAAACGGGAAATCAATGCCAGGGGTTTTGATTACTTTTATTCATGAAAGTATGGCTATCATTTCATATGAAAGCATCTCTTTGGCTCCTCAACCTGTAGCCCTGCTTATCCCGTCCGCCAAGTATCTTGTCTTTTGACCAGCTTAATCCAGTCTCATTCGGGGCTCTAGCAGTTAACTCCAAGCCCTTGCCGAGTTACCCACAGACTTTTCGACTACATCATTTCCAATTCCGGTCTTTCCAAGCATCCATTCTTATTAGAGCACCGATCTCGTCAATCTTATCGGCATTAATTAGTATTTGACAACAAGTCGAAGCTGTTTCCCTGACCTTGGTTGAGCGAATGATTGCTTCTAGCTTTTCTTCTTCTGCTTTGGTTAATGCATCTGCAATTTCAAAGTTGTAATATCCCGCCAAACCTTGCAAAGCAAAAAATTGCAGATCCTGGTCTTTATCCTCGATCTTAGATTGAAAGGCTTCCTTTATCCCTTTAATGACATAATACTGTTGTAGTTCATCTAAGATTCTCATTGCTTCTTTTACCCTGTTTTTATACCGCTTCGATTTATCTTCCTGGCTGGTAATGATATTTCTGGCATACTTAAGTAGGGCGGAGCTCATTTTCAAGGCCTCCCTTTCTTCGCTTGATAAATCGGACAACAATTCTTCAACTCCATCTTCTGGAATTTCTTTATCACCCATGCGAATAGATAACGGCAAGCGAACTAAGATTTCTCTGGCGATGATATTTTCTACATAACTAGCCTTCCGGTTTTTTATTTCGCTTAAATCACGGTGTAACTCAAGTAAGGCACTCACTTCCTCGCCGTTGAGGTAGTGATGCATTTTCAGCTCCTGGCAAAGTTTTTCCAGCTTACTTTTTGACTTTTTATACTCATACTTTTCGTCTGCACATAGCTCCTTCAAATTATGGCCGACTATGACTAATTCGTCTAAATTTTTAATCATGTTTTTTAGGTATTGTAGCTCCAAATCTGTCTTCTATTTCCGATGAAAGCCACACATCGGCGTTTTTTAAGGCCTCATCTAGGGACTTGGCCTTTTGTCCTCTCCACACATCCCTCCCTTGTCCAACATCCTTATCCATGATGAGCTGTATTCATCTTCTCAGATTTCAATCCAGCCTTGATTGTTAATCCACCATTCAAGGTTGGGGTATGCTTTTGAAAACATAGCGCTGTGATTTTATTCGTTTGGGTCGAAGGATTTTTCAGATATTCGTTGGCGAACCTAGCATAAGCCTTGTATTTTCGCTGTAGTTGAGCAAGGTTATTTTCCAGAACAAGATAAGAAACTCTCTTTAAGCTCTATTTTAATATGTTCCTTTTTAGTCCAACCCGGCTACTGCCATCAGAATACCAGTTTTCCATCTCCGAAAAAATATGATATCCTTGCTTTAGGTAGAAACCCGGAGCTTCATAACCTGCGGTCCAGGTCCATATATCGCTTACTCCAACTGAGCTGATTTCTTTTTCTAGTGCACGCAAGAGCCTAGCGCCTAAACCTTGAGTACGATATTCTCTTTCAACGTACAGATCGGTCAAATAAAACCATCCATTGAATTCCTCACCATTCAGATAAGCCAAACCGGAAGAACAACCAATGAATTTTCCCTGATCCAAAGCGGTGTAAGTAAATCGCTTTGAACGCTGAATCTTTACTCCCATTTCAAGGGCATGTTCATCAAAGCCTGCGTGGATTCGATTAAGCTCTGTTTGGGATATTTCTCGTTTGACGATGCTCAGCTGACTCATCCTATTTAATTCTACTTTGTGAAGTTACAACACCTGCGCTTTTAGAGGCTGATTCTCAGCAAAACTGATCGAGTGAGATCGCCGTTAATAGGTTGGTTTTTATTTCGAATAATCGTAATAATTGTGACTAACATCTAGGTTGATACAGTAAAATTAGGCAGGCTGAAACCTCTCCAGTTTTGAGGATTCAATACGAAATCATTCAAGTATTCTCCTCAATTCGTCTATGAACTTCATGGATTCAGATTCGATCTGTTCTGTCAAACCGATGCGGTCATCAAAATCAGGATGTGCCACGATTAAATGATCGATGATCGACAAACTGTCATCAATAGACTCTACCAGATTATATGTATCCCAATCGCTATATCTGAACATTTCCCAGTACTTTCTCCGGATTTTTTTGTTTTGCCCAGATAAGCATATGGAGAAGCACATCATCCCATGGTCCAAGATGATCACAAATTTGAGCTTCATTTTTTTCAACTCCTCCGTAGTCAAGGACAAATAGGAGTAATCAGGATTGCCCTGATAGACCTGGCCAAGCTTGAAGTACGCGCCGTACTCTTTGTCAAAGTAAGTCCTGAGTTCTTTCATGAATTTGATCAACTCATGATAGCCCAGCGCCTCGCCAGAAGGCATGCTTGGGTCTTTGAAAGGAGATAGATTGGCTTCAATTAGATGGTCGAACTTGAGGTTGTCGGTCTTTTCAAGGGGAATACAGATGTCTATGAGGAATTTTTGCTCAGGATGGGTTTTGTGGTCATTCACATAGATTTCAAAATAGTCCGCATCCCTAAATTCGTATCCATTCTCCATCACCCAAAGGCACATGCCTTTCCAGGCCGCTGGTATTTCTTCTGCATTGATTTCAAAGCTCCCAATGGCATAAATCCCTTTTTGTATGGAGAGCGGCCTTATTTCGCCTTCTGCTTTGAAATCTCTAGCAATGCTTATACACGCACTGTACCTGACTTTGGGGTTTGGGGTAACGTGGGGGTTATCGTGATAAATGGTAATGGCCTTAAATGTAGCAGTGGGCAATAGGTCCTTTTTATGCCCCCACTCTATCAGCGATTGATACATATCTCCAATCTTATCGAACTCCCCGATATGCGTGATGCCCGCAAGCTTTATTTCTGACAGTTTGCTTACCACTATTTGTGCATTCATTTTCATCCAGTTGTGAATGTTATCAATGTCACAAATGTATTTCTCGGCTGAGAAAGGCTCTATACCGATCTTGCTAAGTAGGGACTGCCCATCCGACTTAAATTGGGTGGGGCTTATCCCATAAAACTTTCTAAAGGCCCGAGAAAACGAACTTTCGCTGTTGAATCCATAGGTATAGGCGAGTGCTTTGATGGATGTGGCCGTGCCCGTAATAAGGATAGAAGCAATGCGCTCGATTCGTTTTCGATTGACATACTGATTGACGTTTTCTCCGGTAATCGTTGAAAAGACCCGGTGGAAATGAAAGGACGAGTAACAGGCTTTTTGAGAAAGAGCTTCTAGGGATAGGTCGTCATCAAGGTTCTTCTCGATGTAATCTAGAACCAGGCTGATTCGCTTGATGTATTCCTCTCTTGTCGTGCTCATCTTTCATTCCTCTATTTATGGATGAGGTCTAAAGGCGATCAATCCCCTCACCAGATTTTACTTAAAATCTGTACGGATGTTGAATGAGGCAAAAGAACAACGAAAGACAAGAAAGCCAAATAGGTAGTAAGGAAAGATGAAACAAGCGAGCTGCATATCCGCCAATCTAAGATCCGATAGGTAGGAAGGAAGCAAGAAGACCGGCCCAGACAAACTGAGCCGATCTTTTTTCAGCCTACTCAAGGGAGGCGGTCATGATGGTTAATACCTTAGTCCGTACCCATCATGCTCACTTACCTACGAACCATTACCTTTTGTCGAAAAACGCCCTCCTTGCCTTCTAGCACGAGGAGATACAGGCCCGAGGGGATATCCGTCAATGCCACCGAACTGATGAGCTTTTGTACGCTGGCCGCTTTGACCAAGCGGCCATTGAGGTCGTATAGGTTTACCTGTACGGGCTGCACGGGCAGGGTCTCAAAACTCACCTTCAATTCATTGCTGGCTGGATTGGGGTAGACCGTGATGCCCTGGTAAGGGATCGCACTTTCTTTGACGCTCACCGCATTGAGCACCATCACATCAGAGCAGGTCGTGGTCTCTGTAACTTCAGAAGCCCTAAATACGGCGTCGTCACCGCTGATGCTGTTTTTGAAAAACACAACTTTATCAATTTGGAGATGCTCGGATCGACCTGTGATTTTGAGGGTATAGTTTCCTGCGGTGGGGAAATCCGCACCAAAAGAGCTGGATTGGTGATTGATGTCCAAGGTGCCATTCATGGTAAAGACCTGCTTGCTTCTTCCCACAAACTTGGCGTAGTTGGAGATGGGAGTCCCTCCTGAGAGGCCAACATTTCCATCCATTTTAATCCAAACGTCGTTTGAAAGGTCTCCTTCCGCTTCTTCAGGCTGGCGCATGAACCACTTAAAGGTATAACGGCCAGGGGTTTCGATTCTGAAAGTGTAATCAATCTCGTGGGCCAAGTTTTGTGACTGGTAGCTATTGGGGCCGTAATACTCAATGTACTTATTGCTGGATGCGACGGGATCCCCCTCCACGATTCGCCAGCTACCTTTCAGGTTGAAACGCTCCGCCTCAATGACCAGCAGCCCATCTCTCTCCGCCACATCACAAGTGCCAGAACAAGTTAACTGAACCGATCTCCAGCGGCCGCGAGCATAGGCAAACCCATTCCCCTCTGGTATTTTTTCATTGGAGTGGGTGTTGGATTCAATCTGGATGACATCCCCTTTGCGGACCAAGGTATAGGGAAAGGTTTGGGTGTACTCCTGATAATCGGTCTGGGTTTCAGGGTTTTGAAACTCTCCGATTAGCTCCCCGTCCACTTTCAACCGGTAGGAACATTCCCCGTCGATTTCAGTCAAAGTGGTGAGACTCAAGTCATAGTAACCTGTTTCTCCCGTGTAGGTATACTGCGACGCGCCAAAAACCCCCTTATACTGGGAAGCATCTACGCCAATAGCTTGTCTAGCAGCATCTTTGTAGGAAGGAACGAAACCCTCCACTTCCAATTCATTCACATCACTGATGGCAGCAAACGAAGAACTTACACAGTTGCCATCATCTTCAACGGTCACCTGGACTTGGTCCGTGAAGTTCCCAATTCCTCCAGTTACCGTGACCGTCGCGGTGCCGACCCCAACTCCGACCAACCTTCCATGAGGAGATACATAAGCCACGCCGGCATCACTGGTTTCAAATGAATAGTAATCGTCCCAAGGCTCAACCGGAGTGAAGCCAAAGTTCAGCTGATAGGCTTTCTGAGGATAGATAGAAACGTATTCTTCTTGAATGTCTATGGATGTAGCCACCTCATCATCCGGTAGCAAGATTCCATATCCTAAGAAATTCGTAAACTTTGATGGGCTTCCATCCTCATCCCCCCTAAGCAGGTACCACATCATACCCGCATCAGAGATATCGTATTTTCCATGCTTGTGATCATTCATTCGGTCCCATAGCCACTGGATATGGGGATCTTCATGATCTCGAATATCTCTCCATGGGAACGCATTGGTCCCGGAGCACCACAGTTGCCAGCCTACGTTACAATTATTTTGGTCCTTGATTTTGGTGTAATTCAACCGGTTGCCGCTTAAGGCGATGGTTTGATTCATGGTATGCTCCGTAGGGCGACGCAGATGATTGTCGTTGTACCCTGAATGGGAAATGACGTAGACATGGGACAATGCCTCTAAATGTGTCCCTTCATCCACCACTGCTTTTACTGCTTGATAAAAGAACTCCGAAGGTCCCATGTGGATGAAGTAGAGAGGATCTTGTGCCGTTGACTTGGCCAATTCATTCTTTAGGCTTTGGATGGCCTCTTGTTGATGTGTACCTACATCAAAAAAGACCGAATCTTCAAATCCGAATCGGCTGATCGCTTGGTCGCATGCTTCCTTCATGTAGTTCTTCTCGGTGGTGTGAGGCGGTGAAGGCATGAAGTTGTTGTACGAGTAATGAACCAATACATCTTGCATCTGTAGCTTGGCAAGCATGATGAGGGTGGCAGGCGTGGCCCCCCAGTCATCCGGATCGGCGGTATTATACGTACCGGTGTAATCGAGGTCAGGCTGATTGTTTCCATCAGCACTTACAGCGATTCGGTTATTGTCATAGCCAAGTGCCTGGGCAAAGACTTGAATAACCAACAATTGACTTAACAGAAAAATCGCAAGTTTCTTCATGTGAGATAGTTTTGAAACGAGTTAGCAGGAGTAGTACAGGTGGACACAGGTACTACATGTTGAACTTGTCAGTCAATATAGAGGTCACTACCCAGGGACCTGTCTTTAGCGACTTTGCAATAACTTTACTGCTCTACAATTTCGGGCTAGAAATGCCTCTTAAAATCCGCTGCAAAACATACTCCCAAGGGGAAAAGCTGTAGTAAAGAACAAAAACACAACCCATTGATAATCAACAATATTAAAATCGATTGTAGTATTAACCACATAGCCATTTTACTATTCTTGATCAACGCAAAGGAAGACATACCGCCTCTTTACGCAACCAGTATAGGGTCAATGCCAACACATTATGTACACCACTGAAGCGATTACTCGAGAATTGAACCCTAGTTTCATCTAGTAGTGAATTGAGCATTTGTTTTAAAGTTTGGGAGATCTACCATAGAGCGCTTTTTGCTATTTCCTTTTTTCCCACCTGGAGGTATGGCACCTACTGGCACATCTACAGCCAAATTGACAAAGCATAGACAAGTGGTGTCAAGATGTTGATAAAGTATAGACAAGCGAGGGGGAGACAATGAAAGGTTAGCTATCTGTACGGTGAATTGATGATATTAAACGGGAAATATTTTCTGTACACAAGAAGCGGTATGAGTACCCAGAGAAAGTGCGCGACTTGTACAAGCTCTTATGAGACTGGGAGTGTGAGCTCAAACGCCCGCTACGGATGTTGAGAAGATCTTACGAGGAAAAAGCCATGATCCGGGTTGATGAGCACAGAACGCCTGTTTTGGATGAGCTGAATATAAGAAGGCATGGTGAATGAGGAAGCTAGCAGTCCCCCAACATCAATTTTTTACCCAATCTTAAAATGTAATGATGAAGTCAAGGATACTGAATCAATTCTTATTAACCCTCGGCTTAATAGTCGTGATAACTGATGTTAATGCACAACAGGTTCATATAGATGTAAATGTAAATATGGAGCATGCTGTAGGGGGCCTATCTACATTCGACCGGCAGAAATATATCACGGTTCATTCTTCCCTGTCGAATAACAACTGGAAAGACGAACAGGACAAACTTGATTATCTGTTCGATTCACTGGATGTATATGCGGGTCGCGATAATGGTGGCATCAACTGGTGGCTTCAGCAAATGGATGAAGATCTTTCGAGACTGGGCTATGTAGATTCCAATGACGTGATAAGTACGGGCGCATCCCGCTCAGGACGGTGGGCGTCGTCAATTGTGAGCCAATACGATGATAAAGCAGATATCATGATCGGCGGCCAGCACCATGCAGTCTGGCCAGGGTGGAAAGACGGATGGGAGCTCCAAGGAGGAGATGCAGTAGGGGAATACATGGCGCATTATGTCAATCATTTTCACCGAGGGATAAATGACAATACCGTTGCGAATGGCCAGCCAGCTCCGCGATATCTGGAAATAATCAATGAGCCGGGATACATGCTGCACGATGATCCATTGATTCCGGCTGCAGACAAGGTTCCATTTATAGATATATTTACTTTTCATCGAGACGCGGCCCGCGCTTTCAAGAGATACAATACCACCACAAAGGTGGGCGGGTACACCGTAGCCTTTCCGTTCTATGACGTAGATAACTTTCAACGCTGGGAGCAACGGATGAAAATGTTTGTGGATACGGCAGGTGCGGATATGGACTACTATTCGCTTCACTTTTATGATGTAAACCGACATGCGCTGCCTGGCAACAAAACCCCTGTTCATTTTAAAGGGAGCCGGATGGATGCTACGCTAGATATGCTGGAGCAGTATGGCATGCTCAAGTTTGGAGAAGTCAAACCGATGCTGATCTCAGAGTTTGGGGGAAAAGATCCTCGTCTGCAAGACAGATGGAATGCCAAAATGGATTGGCAAACCCTCAAAGCCATGACTCCCATGCTCATGCAATACATGGAGCGACCAGATGTCATAGAAAAGGCCATCCCCTTTATCATGATTAAAGCCGCATGGAGTGCTGAACCTCACTCTTGGAGGCTTATGCGACAGGTGTGGGAGCCTCAAACCTATGAGCAGAATAATTATAACGTAGAATATGTATTTACGGAAAACATCAAACTATACCAGCTGTGGGCAAAGGTAAATGGTACGCGGGTAGATACACGCGCTACCAATCCCGATGTGCTTTGCGATGCCTATGTAGAAGGCAACAAGATGTACCTGATCCTGAATAGCCTGAATGCCACCCCTCTAGACCTTAGCCTAAATCTCGCGGGTTATGAGGGTAACGAGATCGATACCGTGATGGTCAAGCGCTTGTATTCGGTCAATGATCGGCCCGTACTCGACACATTGAGGTTCAGCAACTTGACAGAAATTGTATTGGAGCCTGAGGCGAGTATCATTGCTGAATATACCTTCAAAAATCCAGTGCTAATAAACCAGACCTCCGAAGAAGGGAAGTATTACGCGTCTGATTACTACAAAGACATCCAGGCCCATACACCGTTGACTTTTCAAATTGACAATGTAGTCCTTGGCACAGAGGGAGAAGCCGTTTTACGCGTTTCGTTTGGCAGAGCGCATCAGTTATCCACCAAGCCAGAAGTGTTATTGAATGGCGTAAAACTCAACGTTCCAGAAAACTTTGCCGGAATTACTCAGGAGTACAGAGATGAAGGTTTTTTTGGGATGCTACAAATTCCTGTGCCTTATGAAATATTGAGTTCGAATAATACCGTATCGGTTACATTTGATGATGCCGGAGGGAAAGTAAGTTCGGTGATCTTGCAAACATTTGACATGAGCATCGCACCCCTACGGAGTGATACGGTCCAAAGCGTCAAGCTATATCCTGATAGCATCTCCATAGGAATTGGCCAAGAAAGAGTCCTCACCCCCTACCTGATTCCCTCATACGCCTCAGATAATCGGGTCAATTGGGTGTCAAACGATACGACTCTAGTCAAAGTGAATACCTCGGGAATCGTTACGGGAGTATCTATTGGGCAAACATCCATCGTAGTCACTACCGTGGATGGAGGATATACAGATTCTTGTATAGTGGTCGTTGGCCCGAATCGGGTTCCTGTACCAGTCGACTCGGTCTTACTCTCACCTAAGGCGGCAAACATGATTGTGGGAGACTCTCTAAGCTTACAAGCTGTGACCTTGCCTGTTGATGCAGATGACAAAACCATCACGTGGAGTTCCAATGACCTGACCATTGCCACGGTCGACCAATCAGGAAACGTGTTGGCTATTGGAGCGGGAACCGCAGAAATCACCGCGACCGGGGTTGGGGGGATCTTTGACTTCTGTACGATTACCTCAAAAATTAAGGTCCCTGGTTCCTTGACATTTGATGACAGGGCTAAATATTCATCTACTGTGTACAATGTGGGGGGAGAGCTTGAAGTGACTTGCAACTTTAAGACAACGACGGGTAATACAGTAAGTGAAGATGGGGTAAAATTTTGGCTAAGGGAAATAGACTCCAATTGGAACGTCGTAAAAGACTATGTGGCCTTTGATACTGGGGCTGCAGGAGATACTGCCGGGACAGCCAGTACAAGTATCTCGCTAGAAAATGTTATTCCAACGGCCGACTTACCCAGTGGAAACTTCTACTTCTTGTGGGCCACGTTTATTGAATCGGATGGTACAAACATAAGAGGAGAAAGCGTTACCCAGATTCAGATTGAAAATGACGCAACCGCAATCAACGATGTGGCTTACCGTCCGGTGACTCTGTATCCCAATCCCACAAAAGATAGAGTTTACATTGAGGGAAGCGACTCCTTTCAGCAAGTGAAGCTGTATGATTTGGTAGGCAAACTCAGATTGGCGACGGATGTCAACCAAAATACTTTCGATATTCAAGGTTTGAGCAAGGGGGTATACCTCGTAGAACTATCAAACTCTACACAAAAAGCCATTTCAAGAATCATTCTTGAATAACTACAGTCTGACAAAGATATAACCAGGGCATAGGCTGCCCAGTTTGATGAGCATCGACTACCGATGGATTTTCGCTACCTACAGATGGCCAATTAACCGTAAATGACACTTACAAAAACCCTCCAAAAACCCTCGAATTTACTTTTGCCATCCACCACTCCCCTGAGTCATCCTGAACGCCTGCCCTGCTGAGCGCAGCGAAGTCTCGCAAAGCGGGAAACGCAGCCGAAGGGACCAGCGGGAGGAAGGATCTCATGGGTGGAACTGGCTCGGAGTGACCCGGGAAAGTAGCACCCGCGAGATCCCTCGCTGGCGCGTAGGATGGCCCAAGGACGGTTAGAGGGTCTACTGATGAACCCTCCTTACTCCTCTGAGTCATTTCGACGAGCGCAGGCAGCGAGGAGGAATCTCATCGGAAGCATGGGCCATGCGTTTCTTGAGAAAGTGTTGCCGTTGAGATTCTTCGCTGGCGCTCAGGATGGCCTATGGTGTTTTAGGCTGGTTCTGCATGGGCTTTACCCTTATTTACCCTAAGAGTTATTCTGAAGAGCGCCCAGCGAGGAAGAACCTCGCGGGTGGCACTGGCTTTGCGCTCCTCGGGCAATTGGGACCGTTCAGATTCTTCACGGTGGGCTCAGAATAACTTTTACCCAAAAGAAGCTTCGCTGCCGCTTCTTGATTTGATGCACAAAAAATCGCCGGAAAGATTCCTAGACAAATTCAACAGCCCGGGCTACGGCCTCTCCAAGATCAGCACATTTTTCACACAACTGCGTCGATACTTTGAGAATTCAGCCCTAATTTAATCAATAGTGAATTGAGCATCTATTTTGAAGTTTACGAACTCCAAAACAGAGCATTTTGGCTACTTCTTTAATTTTTGTCTAGGAGTATGATGCGTGCTAGTATGATTTTAGGCAGCTTCAAATCAGGCACTGTACGGCTTGAGAAAATGCTGCGGGCCTACACCTCTAGAGCAATCTTGGGACTAATACTCGGACTATTGACATCCTCTCATGGTTGGGCTCAAACAAAGGGAGAGGGAGCTTATAGTCAGCAACTGTTATCAGAAGCAGAAAAGCTCCATGACCTCGTCCCTGATAGTGCTTTCCGTCTATATCGCAAAGCTATTGAGCGATTTGAAAAGACGGAGGATACGACGGGCATCATCCGAAGTAAAATGGGCGTCTCTGATCTCTATAAAAACGATGGGTTTTACCACAGCGCTTTTGACGAACTGTGGGATGCGCAGATTTTGGCGGAAATCCTGCAGGATACCCTCGCCTTGATTCAGTTGAATAGAAATTTGGGCAGCCTGTATGCGATCTATCAAAAATATGATGAAGCACTTTATCATTTTACCACTTCCCTTAACTTATCTAAGCACCTAATAGCAAGTAGTCGCCGTGATTCAAGTGAGCTCAGTAAAATCTATTATTCCTTTGCCGTAACCAAAAGGAAAGCAGGTGCTTATGAAGCGGCCTTGATCTATCTTGATTCATGCTTATTGGCCAAGAAAGGTAAAAAACCTATCAGTGGGGGGAGTCCCTTTGTGGTGGCGGAGAAAGGAATTATTTACCTAAAAATGGGACAACTAGATAGGGCCCGGAAATTCCTGGAACTGGCCAATGAGTATTTCAGTGAGAGAGACATGAGCTACCGGATTTTCACCAGTTTATTCTTAGGTGACTTTTACCTCAAAAAGAAAAACTATCTCCAAGCCAATGCCTATTACCGGCAGAGTTTGATCAGTCAAGAAAACAGCCCCTCGCATGGGGATAGCAAGGTAGAAATATTGAAAAAGCTGGCCGATTCCTACCAACTAATCGGAAAACAAGATAGTGCCTACAAGTTCCAGGGCTTGGCCATGGACATCACCGACAGCCTCTTCAATGCCAGGACCGCCGTAAATAATCAGCTATTTAGAATCCGAGACAAACACGACGAACTCATCCGGGCCAAAAATGATTACATCAATCAGCAACAGTTGATCATTGAGCAGGATAAAGTGGTGGCCTTGAGGTTAAGGCTCAGCATCGGAATGATCCTGTTCATCGCGGCCTTATTGGCCATTTTCCTGAGGATGAAAAGAAGGAATCAGCTTTTTCAGTTGGAAAAAAAACGCATCCAGACCCAGGCTCAACACGAAAGGGAAAAAGCCCAGGCCATCATGGAGGTAAAAAGTCGCGAACTGACCGCCAACACCTTGCAAATCATCGACAAGGATCGAATGATTGAAGAATTGCTGGTAGAGCTCAAAAGTAAATCCCCCTCCGCATACAGCCTCATGAAGAGAAAAGTAAGTAGAGGAAACCGAGACATGTGGGATCGCTTTGACAAAAGGTTTATAGAAGTGGAAACCCAATTTTATGCCCGCTTAAGGCAAAAGCATCCAACTTTGACTGTTACCGAACATAGGCACTGCGCCTTGATCAAACTGGGTTTCGATAGCAAAGAAATGGCATCGCTTTTAGGCATATCTATCAACAGCGTTCACATCTCTCGCCACCGCATAAGGAAGAAGATGGGCCTGACAAGAGAGGAAAATCTGAGTGACTATATGGCTGAGGTTTGACCTTCCTACCAGGTTCCTTTCTAGATTTCTTCCCTTTCACCATTCGCAAGGACCCTGTAAAGCTTCTGATCTTTAATCAACAGCGCTTCAGAATCTCTACTTGGCCAGTTTTTGTGATAGTCTTTTGGGTGCTGTACATCAATGCCGATCACTTTTCCCTCAAAGCTTCGGTTTACTTTTGATTGTATGGTATGTCCGACAATTACTGCCTTTGCCGAGAACTTATCCAACCCCCTCTCTACCTGATCCTGGGTCAAGTCACCGTCCTTAAAATAACCGCGATACCAAGCAGGTCCCTTGATCGTTGAGGTCAGCAATTGCTCATTTGATTCTTCAGTCTTAGGATAATACCCATGGTAATACCTAGACCGGATAACCTCATTCATTTCGTCTAGATTTAACTCCAACTGGGCTAATTCCGGGTGAATACCACCATGTACGAATAGGTATCCATTGATTACCTCCATGGTGTTTTTTTGGGACAACCATCTTCCTATAAAAGAGTTGGGGTTGTACAATTCATGCTGTTGTCTCTCCAAAATATAAGCAATGTAGGTGTACTTGGGAGAAGCTGACTCATGGTTGGCTTGCATGTTTTTGATCTCGTGGTTCCCGATAATGAAGTGAACCTTGCCGCCTTGCTTTTCAGCTTCTTGCTCTAATTTGTAGATAAACCACAATACCTGGGTGGTCGAAAATCCCCTATCCACAAAATCACCCACCAGCACGAGATGCCCCTTCCCAAATGACCAGTTTAGGTTTTCATCTATGATGCTATGGCTGAGGAGGAGGTCACGGAAGGTTTTGTAACCACTCTCGATATCGGAAACGGCAAAAATGTCACCCTCATCATGATAGATGGAAGCCGGGATTTCTATTTGACCTGTATCGACGGCAAAGGTAAAATGGGTACTATCCAGGTTAAAATAGCAGGAGGCTTGAAAAGTCGAATCCGCCGCATAGCTTTTTGAAGTCACAGAAAATCCATCTTCCTGATTTCCATGAACATATTGGAGTTTGAGGACACTATCGTTCTCGAAAAAAATGTAAGGGCCTTCATTTTCCCAATTCAGTCTCGCCGGATCATCTCCATAATGAATAGCCCCATTCTCGGATATGATAATGGCGAGTATGACAGAGGAAAAGGCTAATAGGGTAGTAAAAATGTGAATAAGGTATCGAAGGATTCGCTTCTTCATGAATAAGGTTTAGCTGCTGCTATGCAGGTAATAAGATTTTGAGCCTAAACTTCAAACGATCAAATGGCTAA
>CAZFPQ010000092.1:0-24418 GCA_964521065.1 uncultured Bacteroidia bacterium
CTCGCTGCGCCGCGAGGAGCTCCGCTTCCTCGGCAAGTTCGAGCGCCTCGAGCTCCCGCTCGCCGTGCTCGGCCTCTCGCCTCATCTCAACATCTCCATCAAGTAGGCAAAATTGGTGGTATAAACCTTGCTACCCGTATCATCTTTTCGGGTAAAGTACATTTGTTCCCTGGTCGGATCTACATAAGGAGAGTATTCTAATCCTTCGGAATTGATAGGACTATTTAGATGCATCGGAATAGACCAGCTACCATCCTGCTGACGAAAGCTGTAGAAGAGATCTCCACTTCCTAAGCCTTCTTCATACTGGTAGCCTGAAAAAACAATGAAAGACTCATCTGGAGCGATATATGCATTGAACTCATAACCAGCGGTGTTAATCGCTCCTTTTAGGGGAGTAGGAGCCTCAAAATGGTCAACTTTCCACTCAGCTTTTAAAATGTCCTCTTTGCCAACGCATTCTGGACGCTCTGCCGTAAAGTACAAATGACCCGCATTACACACCGAGGGGTAAAATTCGTTGGCAGAAGTATTGATTGGGCTGGGTAAGCGCACAGGGTCGCTCCAGCCAAGATCTATTTTTTCCACATACCAAATGTCGTAATCATTCCCAGTTTTTTCCTCTCCGTCTGGTCGATTGGAAGAGAAGTACATTCGCTGTCCGTCAGGAGAGATAAAAGGCTCTAGGTCCCGGTAATCACTGTTGAAATTGACCGGTTTAGGTGGGGTCCAAACAGGCCCAAGTTTATGGGTAGAGTAAATGTTGGCTACTTTTTCTTGGGTATTTTCTACTGTGAAGTAGGCATACTCTCCATCTCTGGAAAAAGTGATATCCCTGACTTCGTCAAATCTTCCCAAACATTTGGGAGCAAATGCCTCAATTGCAGGGTCTAGTTGGTTGTGATACACATAGCTGTCTTGGCTGAATGCGTCAACCAAGCCAAGGCAGAGTAGGGTAGTGAGCAGCAGAGTTTTCATAATAAAGCGGATTAGCTGTTGGAGTAAACCAAGTAGCTAAGCACAGGTAGAATTGATGTCAAGCTAACTCAACAACGTATCCTTGAGTTTAATTATTCATCAACTTCTCTACCCACATACTCCATTCTGATGCTTTGGGTTGTCTGCATTGTTGCTAAGTTGAAAAAAACGAAGCTAAGTGGACAAGGGCTTTAGCTTAGGTTTCTAACTTGGATAAGGCAATTGCGCAAAGTATGCCCCCAGCCACGCCATTCTCCCATTTCAGATAGAGCATCATTGTGAATGAGCAGGGTAAAGGTGCCAAGGTATTTTTGAGTAGTGAGCAAAAGGGTTTGTGCCCTTTTCATGGCTTGTTGAGGCGTAAGCTGAGCATATTGCATCAAGCTTCGATCCATGAGTATGGTGGGATGCAACATGAGGGAAGTTTCCTTGTTCTGGGCTAAGTCAAACCATGGGAAAGCCCGTGCCATACCTTGAGGGAATCCACCACTTAGATACAAGCAAAGGCTGTAATCCTGTTTGATTCCAGCTGAAAGAAGAGAGCGAAAGGTATTCGGAAGTCTATAGCGGAGGTAGTGTTGCCTAGAGAAGGTGGGACTTTTGCCCGTTATGCTCCCTAGGGATTGAGCCTCCTGGTTGATCAAATTCGGGTTGAGAAAGCTATGGTAAGATGGGTGTATTCCTAGTTGGTAGCCTTGGTGTTGGATATGTTGGATAAGCTCCCGAAAAGCAGGAGTATGTTCGTTGAACCTAGAGTCTGGTGGCCGACTCCCCCCTAACAGACAAAAAAAGGTTCCCCTTTCAGGGGGGATGAGCTCAAAGAGGATGTCAAAGGTATCATTAGGGTCTTTTTGTCCCTCAAAAGTTTGCCCGCGCCGCCGAGCCTCTTCCCAATTCCCTTGCATAAAATCCTTGAGCCAACCTCCCCAGAAGGCAAGCTTTCCCTTATGCTGGTATCGCCAGGGTTGGTCAATATCCACCGTAATTTCATAGGGAGGAGGACTTTTAAGGTGAGGTAACTCCTTAAGCTTCGGAAATCGCTTGCTCAATGCAGTCTTGAGCATCTGCGCCCAATGATGTACCACCGGGATCTGCTCCAAACCATACTCACTTGAAGGATATGCCTTGGGATCATATCGGGCATGATCATCAAAATGATCTACTTGATACTTCTCATAATCCGTTAGGAGATGGAATGCTGCGGCAGGGAGGTCAAAAGGGATATCCCAAGATCCCTTTAAGGTAGAAAAAAGCTGAAGATTTTCCCCTTTTCCAGAATGAACAGGTGCATCAGAACGGATATGCTCTTCAACCAAAAGGCCCGAGCAGGGAAGGTTGAAAGCCCCTGGCACAAGTTCGCTTCGGTAATTTATATAGGGAAGTTCTGGATCAGGCGATTGAGTCTGGATGGCAATAGGCCATTCTCCCATCAACTGACTCAACACCTCGAAGGTGTAGTCAATACGCGGAGAGTGTTCATCAACCCAGATGGTGAGCATAGAACTCAAATACGTATTCCATCTTCAGTTGCGCAAATTGGGCATATGGACAAAAGCCCATAAATTGACCCTATGAAGCATACCGCCATTGCCTACGCTGGGGATCAATTAGATCAAAACCAGGCCAAAACTACACATGGCCTCATTCGAGGAAGTGAAAGGTACGAACTCATAGGGGTGATTGATCGCGTCCATGCCGGCCAAGATGCTGGGATGGTATTGGATGGGACCCACCGAGGGATTCCCATCTATGCCCACTTGTCTGACTTCATCAAAGCACATCCTCAAGGAGCAGATTACCTGGTGTTGGGAATAGCCAATGCAGGTGGGGTAATTGATCCGGCTTGGCTGCCTATGCTAAAGGAGGCCTTGGTGGCAGGGATCTCTCTGGTCAATGGTTTACATCGTTTCCTTTCTGATATGCCCGAATTAAGGGAGTTAGC
Source organism: uncultured Bacteroidia bacterium (assembly GCA_964521065.1). GTDB lineage: Bacteria > Bacteroidota > Bacteroidia > J057 > J057 > CAYVAP01. The sequence continues at coordinate 2,921 of CAZFPQ010000092.1, forward strand.
AGATCGCCTAAGCTTAGAATTGGTTGATGTTCGCAAACCCAAACCCAGGTCTGAGCAGCATTTTTGGTCGGGAAAGATTTATGAAGTTGGCTGTCCCATTGTGCCTGTGTTAGGAACTGATTGTGCAGTGGGAAAGCGCACCACCGCCCGCCTTTTGTTGGAATCTTGCCGAACCGAAGGCATTAAGGCTGAAATGATTTATACTGGGCAAACGGGTTGGATGCAAGGGGGCAAATATGGATTCATCTTTGATAGCACCCTAAATGATTTTGTTTCTGGCGAATTAGAACATGCTATTCATACTTGCTGGCTCAGGGAGCAACCTGATGTGATTTTAGTCGAAGGTCAAGCTGCCCTACGCAACCCTTCTGGGCCATGTGGGTCTGAGTTTCTGGTTTCTGGAAATGCCTCTGGGGTGATTTTGGTGCATCCACCCGGGAGGGCTTATCATAAGGGGTGGCAGCACTTAGGCCGGGTTATCTCTGACCCCATGAGTGAGATTGGTTTGATTCAGGCGTATGGACCACCGGTTTTGGGAGTGGCCATCAATACAGAGGGCCTAAGCTTAGAGGAAGCTAAGTCTCATCGCCGGGACCTGATCCAGGCAACGGGACTCCCCGTAGCTCTTCCCATTCAAGAGGGGGTAAAGCCATTGCTGGAGGCCTTGATCAAGCAATTTCGACTTAGCCGCTAGTCCAGCAAGCGTATAGGGATTTCCTGTTTCGCTAAAAACTCTTTGAGGGCCGGAATGGGAATCTCATTAAAGTGAAATACACTGGCAGCCAAGGCCGCGTCTGCTTTGCCTTCCTGAAACGCATCTGCAAAATGCTGCATGTTGCCCGCTCCCCCAGAGGCAATGATGGGGACATTTACCGCTGCTGATATAATGGCATTCAGTGAGTTAGAGAAACCTGCTTTGGTGCCATCTGCCTGCATGGAGGTAAGTAGGATTTCCCCTGCTCCCCGCTCCACTACTTCTTTTGCCCAGGTCAAAGCTGGGATATCGGTAGGCTTACGACCGCCATGTGTATGCACGTACCAGGTATCCCCCACCAAGTTTGCGTCAATGGCTACCACCACCGCTTGGCTGCCAAACTCCATAGCCAACTCATCTACCAGCTCGGGGCGCCGAACCGCAGCAGAGTTGATGGATACCTTCTCAGCGCCTGCCCCCAGCAATTTTGAGACATCTTGAATTTTTCTAATTCCTCCACCCACCGTAAAAGGGATGTTGATTTCTCGACCAACTCGCCTGACTAATTCGACCAAAGTGTCCCGTTCTTCCACTGTCGCGGTAATGTCCAAGAAGCACAACTCATCCGCTCCTTGGTCCTTATAAGCTGCAGCTAATTCGACTGGATCACCGGCGTCTCGCAGGTCCACAAAGTTTACTCCTTTCACAGTCCGCCCGTCTTTGATATCCAGACATGGAATGATGCGTTTGGTCAACATAATTGGGGTGCTTTTAGGTTTAGAGGCTGTTTGGATTTTGGTATTTCGAGCCCAAACACTGGATTCTTTGGTTCTGACAAGCAGGTTTTTGGAGGAATACCGGGCTATTTTGAGAAAAATCTGATCAGTCAGGTTCAAAAAAGACAAGTTTAGGCCGTAAACTCGACATCCAAACAGCCACTTAGACTTGTCTAAGGGGCGCAAGTTAGTAACTTTAGACACGGTGGCTAGCATTTTAAACACAGCTGCAACGATATTCCAGCCGGCCTTGTCTTATGGGCATTCAATTGAAAGTTTGATTGGTGTCTAAATTATAATTGATTTTAACCTTCAACTTGGGACCAACTCCTAGATTTTCATGAAACAATTCATTTTACTCCTATCTACGACCATCGTTTTGCTGTTCAGCACCGCCAATGGCTTTGCTGCTGCGCCAGCTCCGGTTGCCGAAGCTCCAGTGTCTCATTCTTCTGAAACCAGCCTGGATCGAGAAGCTACCTGGAAAACCATGGAAGGCATGGCTGAAACCAAGTTTCAAAAAAAGATGGTGCGCCGCCTAGAAAAGCTTGAGAAACGTCGCATGACCAAGCGGGGCAACGATGGCGGCCGCAGCTACATAGTAGCTCTGCTACTCGCGATTTTCTTGGGAGTCCTCGGTGTCGATCGCTTTTACCTTGGTTATCCTGGATGGGGACTAGTTAAACTATTTACCGGTGGGCTTTTTGGGATCATGTACATCCTAGATATCTTTTTGATTGCCTTTGGCATCCTGCGCCCTAAGCGTGGCAACTACCGGGTGTAAGGCAGATGAATTATTTATTAAATTGAGAAAATCGAGAAATGGAAGCTTCCATTTCTCGATTTTCGATTATTGGGTCCCACGAGGAATTGTTTAGAGGCTGTTTGGGTTTTGGTATTTCGAGCCCAAACGCTGGATTTTTGGGTTCTGACAAGCAGATTTTTTGAGGAATAGCGGGCTATTGCGAGAAAAATCGGCGCAGTCAGGTTCAAAAAAGACAAGTTTAGGCCGTAAAGGAAAAATCCAAACAGCCTCTTAGGCTTTCCTCAGCAGATTTCTTTAAGATTTCTTTTCAACCTTCGCCCAGTTATCGCGCAGTCCTACGGTTTGGTTAAACACCAGTCGGGTCTCCGTAGAATCCTGATCCACACAAAAATAACCTTTGCGCATGAACTGGAACTTATCTAGCTTTTTAGCATCTGCTACGTGAGGCTCTACATAGGCTTTGTCGATCACTGTCAGTGAGTTGGGATTAAGAAACTCAAGGTAATCTTTTTCCTTATTCCCCCCTGGATCTGGGTCCATGAAAAGACGGTCATACATTCTGACTTCTACCTCTAGGGCATCTTTGAGGTTGACCCAGTGAATGGTGCCTTTGACCTTGAGCCCAGAAGTATCTTGACCACTGCGAGACTCGGGAATATACTCGGCATGGATCTCCGTGATTTCCCCATTTTCATCTTCTAAATGGCCAGTAGCTCGAATGATATAAGCTCCTTTTAGCCGAACTTCCCGATCTGGCCCCAGACGAAACCACTTTTTACGACCGGGAGGATCTTTTTTGTAGTCATCTCGCTCAATCCAAAGTTCCCGACTGAATGGGACCGTACGGGTGCCCGCGGACTCGTCTTCTGGATTGTTCTCGATCTCCATGCTTTCAGTTTGACCCTCTGGATAATTCGTGATCACCAATTTGACGGGATTAAGAACGCCCATCACTCGTGGAGCAGTCTTATTCAGATCTTCTCGGATACTGAATTCCAGCAAGGAAACGTCAATCACGTTATTCCTCTTGGCGATACCTACCCGCTCAGCAAAATTCCTGATCGCAGCAGGGGTGTAGCCCCGGCGACGCAAGCCAGAAATGGTCGGCATTCGTGGATCATCCCAACCAGAGACATGTCCTTCCTGAACCAACTTGAGCAGCTTTCGCTTACTCATAATGGTATAACTCAGGTTGAGTCGAGCAAACTCAATCTGACGTGGTCTGGGATTAAAATCAGCCAATTGGTCTAAAAACCAGTCATACAAAGGCCTATGCACCTCAAATTCCAAGGTGCAAACAGAATGGGTAATGCCTTCGATGGCGTCGCTCTGTCCGTGAGCCCAGTCATACATAGGATACACTTTCCATTTATCCCCGGTGCGGTGATGGTCTGCGTGCAGGATGCGGTACATGATCGGATCCCGCATATGCATGTTGGGCGAACTCATATCGATCTTGGCTCTCAAGACCCGAGATCCCTCAGGATATTTTCCTGCTGCCATGTCCTGAAACAAACTCAGGTTTTCTTCGACGCTTCGCCCACGAAAGGGACTCTCCTCACCAGGTGAAGTGGGGACCCCGCGCATGCGGCGGATATCTTCAAGACTTGAATCATCGACATAGGCTTTGCCATGTCGAATCAGCTCCAAGGCCCAGTCGAAGAGTTGGCCAAAATAGTCGCTGGCGTAGCGAACTTCTCCATTCCAGTTATAGCCGAGCCATTCCACATCTTTTTTGATGGAATCTACATAGTGGGTTTCCTCGGTGATAGGGTTGGTATCATCGAAGCGGAGGTTGGTGAAGCCTTGGTATTGTTGAGCGAGACCGAAATTTAGCACAATGGACTTGGCGTGACCAATGTGCAGGTAGCCGTTGGGCTCGGGCGGAAAACGGGTGTATACCTTCCCATCATTTTTTCCCGTAGCCAAATCTTCCTCAACGATGTTTTCGATAAAATTGAGGGAGCGGGTTGTTTCGGAATTGCTCATGGATTAAAAGTGATTCTGAAAAGCAAAATTTTTGCTAAAACTCTTATTCGTGCAAAACTAGCAAAATGTTGGCCTAATGGGTCAATTTCTAGCAGGAGCAGGCCCTAAAAGTTCTGAAAAAGTGAATCAAGGGCTGACATGAATGGATTTAACGGAATAAAACGGTTGAGCATCGGCACTTAGTCCCTGTACGACAATTACATAGGCTCCTACTTGATCAAAGCTGGTAAAGTGTATCTTGGCTTGGCCGTGTTGGTCTAAAGTCAGGTCCGATTCCCAATATAGGGTGCTTCGTAATTCAGGAGAGGGAGAGGTTTTCTCTTTGGTTTTAGGTGGAGCGTAAAATTCTCTAGCTTGATAATAGCCGGGGTGACTGATTCTAAGCACGCCAGGTTCTTGGGCTTCGCTGCCTTCATAGGGTTCGTAGGCCGCTTTGGTAAAAATGGCGACAATACCGCCATTCGCTGCTTCGCCATAAATGGATGTGGCCCTCAAGCCCCGCACGATGTCGATGTAATCGACTCGCTGAATATCAAGATTGTTAGCGGTGATGGTGCTCACGGGAGCGCCATCCAATAAGAACAAAGCCTGGTTGGCCAGGTTGATAGAACTTTGCCCACGGATACGGACAATTTTCTCACCGGGAGGGCCCAAGATTTCCACTCCAGGAGACCGAGCCCGGATGACATCGAATATGGTGCGGGCTGATCCAGCACTAGGAATAGAATCCAAGATCAATCGGGTATCGGGTTGGCCATATAGAATGTCCTTTCGGTCAAATCGGGTAAAGACCGGTTCAGTCTTTTTTCCTTCGATGACGACTTCCTCTAAACTAATTTCTTTGATTTTGTCATAGCGGGCCTCCCAGTTAGCAGACCAAGTAGAGTCTCCTTGGACAAAAGAAAGTACCTGCTCTCTCAACTCTGGCTGGGGTTTCACGGGTAGGGGCGAGACTGTTGGCCAACGGTAGTCAAAGAGTTCAATGTCTACATTGCGGTTTCCCGTTGGCTGCAAACTGATCTGCTCAGCTCCAGGGTCACGCTTGCTGCCTTTTTTGGCTTGATAGGTACCCGCTTGGAAACTTAGATTTATGCTGTCTTCAAAGCTAAACCCACTGAAGTAAAAGAGACCATCCTCTTCCGTTAACGTGCGTTGCATGAATAGCTTATCTGTAAGACCCATGACAATCACTTCCGCTGCTACAGGCTTGCCCGATAGCCCTGATTTGGTGATTCGCCCACCAAAAGAAATCCCCGATTCATTGGGGAAATGAAGATCTGGTTCCCCTTTCTCTAGCACATCGGACCAGGTAAAGCGGCGCCAGCCCTGGGTAAGTAGGATTAGGTCCAATTCTGATTGAGAAGCCGGTGAGAGATCTCGGAAAAAACTCTGTGCATCCTGTAAAGGGTGGGGGAGGTCAGAATTAAGTAGCAGATAACTTTGAATATCTTGTACGTGGGGGGTCCAGGCAAGGAAGGTGGAATCAAAGACAGAAAGGGAGGCAGTACCGCTCTGTTCACTACCATTGGCAGCATGAAGTCCGAGCTCTACCTCAATCATTTCTTCCGCCTTCCAGCTGGTTTTTGCCATGTCGATGCTGAGCTTAGGGCGACTACTTGGCTGATGAATAAAGGCCAAACGCTCTGCTACCGGCCTTGATTTTTCGTCAAATAAGGTAAAGTGCGCAATTCCCTCTGGAAAACCTGCGGACGGAATGCGAAGCCTCCGCTGCGGACCTTCGAGATTTTCCACCCGGCAAAAAACTTGGCCCCTGAGATGACCAAGCAGGGTCGCTCCTTTTAATCCTTTGGGCAAATTACTTTGGAGGGTTAAGATCAAATCTTGCCCTTGGGTGGCCAATTGAATACTTTGGCCATAGCGTTTGACAGAGGGTAGGTCAACGCGAAAGGTTCTCTCTCCTGCTTTTACTTCTGCCGAATATTTCGTTTCAGCTAACGGCAGCATGTTAAAACTGCCATAGCCTGGAAGTACGGTAGAAAAGCTATTCACGGAGTCTCCGGCAGGGTTGAGTATTCTTCCCCTAATCTGTATTGGATTTCCTGATTCATCATGGGCAGTAAATCCTATTTTACCCTGTAAACCTGCAATTAAATCTCCCCCTTCAGGATAAAAAAGGACCGTGGGACCTGCGGGAATACTTCTTTTCGCTAGGGGTAGGTCGGTGTTCGAACTCAGAGGAGAAGAGATCTGCCTGCGCACTCCTTCTGAAACGGGCGCATAGACTGGAATGACCTGCTCAAAAAAATAGCCTTCTGCATAGTTCCGCATATACTGGGTATAGGCCCGCACTCGGTAATTTCCGGGCTCAGCCTCTAATGGTAAGGTAAAGTCACCACGACCTGCTCCTGCGACGATCTTGAGGTGGTGTCGGACCCAGACCGAATCTTGTGGATCGATTAATTCTACGTAGAGCACATCACTAAGGGGACTGGGATAGTGTGCTTGGGCTTCCGCAAGGTAAGCACGAAACCAAATGGACTCTCCTAGCAAATATGAAGGTCGATCCAGGTGAAGAAAAACTTTCTCCTGAGGAAAGCTGGTTTGGAAATTGGTAAAGCGGGCTTGAATTTCCTCTCCGGGGCTTTGGGCTCTCGATGGGGGAGAGAGGGCACAGAAAAGCCCTAAGAGGATGAAGGCTAAGCATCTCATATGTAGGATGTTGATAAAGGAATGCTTCGGAGAACAAAAATAAGCAGGCCAATGAAACTATGCTCGTTCCATTGGCCTGCTTATTCAAAGTTATGAGTCTAGTCAGCTCCTGGCGCAAAGACTTGCACCCATCGCCCTGGCCTGCGAGCGTTGATGGTGCGGTCATACATGGCTGAAGCTGTGACCGTCGGGAGGTAGTATTTACCTAGGTAAGTGGCATTTAGCCTGACAAAGAAGGTTTTCTTTTCATTGGGACGGAGATCAAAGAAGGTGTATACTCGGTCGTCCCGGATGTCTCGGTATTCTGGAGTATCCCCTTGCAAGTTGCTGCCATCCAGCCGGGTATTGATCACCTCCCAGCCAGATGGAAATATCTGATCTATGGCCAATTCTTCATAAGGCCTGCTTCTGGTATTCTGGATGATCACTTTGGCCATAAAATCGCTGCCTTGTTCCAGGCGCGCTTCATTGACTTTTTTTCCGTTGAGGTCAAAGTACTCTATACTCAACTGAAGCCCATTGCTGGCGCTGGTGGTATCTCCTTGTAGCGGAATACCATCCAAAATGAGGCGAGGGAAAAGTATGGCGCGGTTCCGATTTCGGAATTCGAGTTTTCCAGCTTTTCCTACGTCAATATCCGCCTGCCAGATTGGGCTGCCGACACTGACCTTTTGCCAGCTTCCATTACCCAGTCTATATTCGAAGTTCATGTCCTTGCTGGCTCCTCCTTGTCCCACGAATTTTGCCATGGCAACCAAGCTATAAGCGGTGGTTTGGGTACTGTACCATGCGTCTTGTGAAAGGCGATCTGATACATACTGGACTAAATCTTTTGCCCTGGTGCGATCTTCCATGACGCTGAGTACCATCAATATGATGGCTTTGTCTCGAAGGGTTGAACCATAGGTTCCTCCCAACTCGTTGTATTCCCGCACCTGGGTACCCAGATCTTGGGCAATCTTTCGGGCTACGTCTTTGCGCCCGGCTAGGTGGTAGGCTCCTGCCAACAGCCATTGTGGAACAGGCTTAGCGCCTTTTCGGCGCCGAAAGCGGTTCATGGCACCAATTTCAGGTTTGCCTGCCATGGCTAATAGGTACAAGCGATAGGCTTGATACATCTCATCTCGCTGTCCCTCGTAGGTGCCACTCCTAGGAGAATAAGCCAATGCCAGTTTCCGCTGAAAATTTCGCCAATTTTTGAGCATATCCCCTGGAATCCTAAAGCCAGAAGCTTGGGCTTCCAGCATGAAATGACCCGCGTAATTACTGCCCCACTCACTGGCGTCGCTATTACCTGGCCAATAGGCAAAGCCCCCGCTAGAGACTTGGAATCGACGCAGCCGGTCAAGAGTAGCCCGGATGTTGCCTTCGATTTTCCGTTTCCTTTGGGGACCTAGGTCCATCAGCTTGCTGAGGTAAACTTGCGGAAAACCACTGGAGGTAGTCTGTTCGATACAGCCGTATGGATACCTGATCAGATAGTCTAGACGCCTACCTAAATTGATAGGTGGAATGGCAGATACTTCTAACACGCCATTATTGGTGCCACGCATGCCGACCGGTCGGTAAGATTGAGACCAGTCTTTGCCTGCTTCTAAGGCTTGGTCATAAACAGTAGTCACCCTAGGGTTGGGGTTTCTGATTTCAATATCAGTCTCATAAGTCGCCCGTTCTGAACCACTGGATACGATGATTTTGACGGGGGTTTTGCCTACGGAGCTTAGGACACCTACCTCGAAATATTCCATTTGCTCACCGGCTTCGTAAAAGCGAGCAACTTTTTTGCTTCGTCCTTCTACCAACAGCTTGCTACCGACCTCCAATTCTACATTTACTGCTCCCAGGTTGTCTTCTAAGGCGAAAATGGTAACCGGTAGCTTGACCGTTTCACCGGGACCCAGTACCCTCGGTAAGGTTCCAAGGACCATCAGGGGCTGTTTTACTTTGGCAGACTGCTCAGCAACTCCGTAAGCCCCACGTTCTGGAGCACCCGCGATGACCATGGCACGTACCTCCCCGATGTAATTCGGCATATCTAAGGCATGGCTGACAGTCTGGCCTGCCTTCAACTCAAAAGGACCCAAGAACTCTACCACTGGTCGGAATCGGTCAGCTTTTTTTCCTTTTGGACCTTCCTGGTCAGCGCCCCCCCCGATGCTCAAGAGGCTTTTTACCTCTCCCCCATAGGCGCCTAAAACCTCATTGTAGATATCCCAGGTCTTTACATTTAGGGCTTCTCGCTGATAGAAGGTCTGCCATGGGTCTGGGGCGCTATAGCGGGTTAGCCCTAGCAAGCCTTCATCCACTACGGCTAAGGTGTAGGTCATGGGTTGCCCGGTGGCCTCACTCACTTTGACCTGGTACCGAGTATTGGGACGGATGGTCTCGGCCATGGATATCTTGGGCTTCAAGTGGGTTGCCGAATTTTCGACCCGTAAGGGAATCACTCCGTACATCCGGATGGGAAGGTCATTGGCTGTCTGGGCGTGAGGCTGAAGCAAGGAGATGTGGACGTAAATATTAGGGGTCATCTCTTCGGTGGCCTCAAATTCGAAGCGGGTGCTGCCAACCTGGGCATCTACCCAATAGGTTTTGAGTACTTGACTGCCATTTTCAAGACTGACCAGAGCCCGGCCAGCATTGCCGGTAGGAATGTCTAAACTGACGGTTTCCCCGACTTCATAGGTCTCTTTATCAGCCGAAAAAGACAGCATCTGAGCTCCTTCTTGGCCTTGATTCAGGTTGCGGTTCCAGCCGGGCCATGTCACATACACAATTTGACCAGAGGCATGACCTTGCTCATCTACCGCACGAATGAGGAAGCGACCCCATTGTGGCTTCTTGATATTGAGGGTATACCTTGCTTTGCCATTTACTGTATTGATGGTCGTACTGCTGATCTGGTCCGCATTGATTTCTCCTCGATAGTTACCAATATTGTCTTGAGACTGGTCCCACCACCAGCGCCAATTAAGGCGATATATGGTAATTTCCACCTGACTACTTACCGGTTTTCCTTCGGCGTTGACGGTGGCAATCTCCACCAAATGGTCACGATCCGCTTCTAGACCGCTGCGCCAATCTTCTGCTTCAGGGGCTCGAACGCCAACAAACTGAGTGTAGGGAGCGTAGTCCATGCTGAAGCGATCTACACTGAATGCCCCTCCTGGTTCATATACTTTGGTCACAAAATTGGCCTTGAGCATACCTGGAGCTTGGCGATCAATCTCAATGTTAGGTTGAATACTTGCTTCTCCTGTTTCATCAAGGCGTCCCTCAAAGATTGTTTGCTCATCCGCTTCTAGTTTGCGCACGGGATCATCAAACTGGTAATTGGGATATCCTTTGAACTGAGTAGTAGTACTGCGTAAGGAGACCCTCACGTCAGCTTTCAAGTTGCGGGCAATAGCCCCATGCAACCACTGAGCGCTTAGAATACCCGTCTGTCCCCCCGAGGGTGTCAAGACTTCACTGGGGAACTCCAAAGCCAATTTCATGCGGTTAGGCATGATGGTCTCTACCTTGATGGTCTTGCTAAAGCTGGCTCCACCTACTTGGACTTTGGCGGTGTAATTCCCGGTAGGGGCATCGGCGTCAGTTTGAATGTGAAAGGGGTAAAACCCATTGGTTCCTTGATTAAGGACTCGTTCGACCACCACCTGACCGCGTGGATCAATCAGTTCGAAATTCACTGGGTGATTTTCGGGAAGGATTTGCCCTTCATCCTGCAAGATAAAGTTGAGGTAGATGGGATCTCCAGGACGCCATACCCCGCGCTCCCCATAGATGAATCCCTTTACCCCTTTATGGTATTGTTGACCCTGGGTGTCAAAGCGACTCATGCTAAGAGCAGTTCCATCATCTAGACGTAGATAAGCACGCTGTTTACCTTGTTTGGCGACAGCTAAGAAGGGGGGACGCTCAAATTCAGTGGTAGCAAACCCCTGACCGTCGGTGCGAGCCTTATTCATCAGCTGAAGCTGTAGGTCATAAAACTCCAGCTCGACACCAGCCATAGGTTCTGTGGTTTGAAGGTTCGTAACCACCATGGTAGCGCCATTGTCTCCAATTTTGGCGATCAAGCCCAGGTCAGAGGCCAGGATATTTCGCTTGACGATGCGATCTGTATTGTAATAGGCAATCTTACAGGGATCATCTCTTTCACTCCAACGGTAATAGCGGTAGCGTTCATAAAAGTTACCCGTATATTCATACCAATTGTTTTCGAGGGCTACCATGTTTACCTCCTCACTGCCTTCTTGGAGTGAGGCACAATCAAAGAGGGAATATTGGGGCCGGAAGCCAATGGCTACCTCATAGATAGCCCCTGGATCTGCCTCAATAAGACTGGCTAAGTCTAGGGAATGACGGTTCCATTGATTTAGATCCAGGTCTGAATTGCCATTAAGTTCAATCTTTTTTTCAGCTACAGGTTGACCCACCCGTTTAAGCTGGGCATGGCCATCTATGCGGTTGTCTTGTAGGAAGCGGGGAATGTTGTTTTCAAAAATCTTGATCACCCTTACATCAATGGCTCTCAAGCCGATGGATTCAAACACCAAAGGCATGGTTTTCCCTTTGGGTAGGATGCTACCATGCCCCAAGATGCGAACCTCAGGCTTGGCTTCGGAAAAGGTCAGCTCCTCTTCTAAGTAAGCGAGTAACTCGACACCTTCTTGATCCCGGATTCCAGGGGAGAGTTGTAGCTTGATGGGGCCACTAAGATGGGTCTGCGGATATATTTTTACTCGGTTTTCTTCAATTAGGTAACGCTCCTCCGTTTGTTCCAAATCGATTAAACCGCTAAGATCTTGTTCCCGATCCAAGGGTTGTGAAAATTCGAGGACTACGTAAGGGTCAGGAGAAGAATAAGCGTAGGTGTGCAAATGACGAAAGGACCGAGTGGCGGGAATGGGTATCGATTTTTCCCCAGATAAAGAAATCCCTAATGGTTTACCGTTCCAATTTAACAGCAATGATTGATCTTCTTCCTTTCTGGCTAAAGAGTCAATGGTAAAATGATGGGATAATTCATCTCCTGCATGATCCCAGCGGATACGAAGGTTTTGTTTGGCGTAACGTGCTTGCAAGGTTTTTTCTACCTCTTCATCGGGCACAAAGTCTAGGGTTCTAACTACACCACTAATTTGGTGATGGGTCTGACTGAGTGGGCGGCTGCGGGTCAATTCAAGATGGAGGTCCTGAGGCCTGGTATGGAAGCTAAACTTAAAGTCATGTTGCTCAGGTAGCCATTCTTTGAGTTGAAGGTCTACCAAGAATTGTTCAGCGGAGTTCAGCGCCTTTGCAGGGGTGAATACCAAGGTCCGGACATCCTCCCAATAAGCTTTTCCTTCGATGGAGGGCTCAAAATTGAACGGAGAAACCGAAAGTGCCTGTCCCAGTTGGGAAGGGGGAACCATGTTGTGTGCAAACCGCACTTTGATGGGGTCCTTGCGAGATAGCTCTCCTTGAGGATAAGCCGCAACGATTCCTTCAAAACGAGGGTCGAATTGTTGATAGCTGCTAAGGTCTTTGTCCTGGGTAGACCAATAAACAGCGATGAGTGACCCCGTGAGTAGGGTGCCAATGAGGGCAATGAGGAGGCGTTTGTTCATGAGAGGATAATTTGAGGCGTTTGGGTCATCAGTGATTTACACGGATGGCACTGTATATAGAATGGTGTCTGGATGATAAGTTACTAAACCCTTGCCTAAAGGGGAAAGCCTTCTATTAAGCGTAGCTAATTCGTCCTTTTGCGCTATGAAAAGATTTTAGCTAGCTTGCCTTACCGAAGGGGAAAGCTACCTCCATGTCAACTGAAACTCCCGATATATTTAGTTCAGACCAGATTTTTATCAGGGTGGCGTCAGGCATTTTAATTGGCCTAGGCTTAGGTTCCCTATTGGTCATTTTGGTTCTCCGCCTAGTTGGCGCAGAAGCATTGGAAATTGACTGGGTACCCATTTTTGGTGGATTCGAGATTTTTCGCCGGGATTTGGCCGCGATCAACCTTCCGCTGGCTATGTTGATCCTCGGTATTGGCCTTAGGTTGCATACTCCCTTTGGCTGGTTTACGTGTTTAATTTTATTGTTTGGCCTATTGGCGGGATTCTCTCTCCTGGCTTGGCGACTTAGTCGAGAATTGGAGTCCTATTGGACCATGGTGGCCCAAGACCCCAATCTAGCCGCTTCCCATCCTTTGCTCGAATCCATCGCCGTGAACATTGGGCTGGCCATATTGGCCTTTTCCTTCCTTATTTATCTATTTTTGCCATCGGTAAGGAAGATATTTTGGTCTCGTCCCCGAACTGACTGAACCTCGTCTATCCGGTTCCTTAAAGCTTAGGATAGCTAGTTCTGCTGGACTAAACCCGAATGCTCCTTTTTACATGACCATTTTGGCTCAAAAATCATCAAGCTCACAAAATCAAACCGATGCATTTGATTGCCCCCTCTATTCTTGCTGCAGATTTTAACAAGTTGGGCGAAGAAATTGAGATGATCAACCTCTCTGAGGCTGATTGGATTCATTGTGATGTGATGGATGGAAGCTTTGTGCCCAATATCTCATTTGGCTTTCCCATTCTCAAAGCCGTGCAGAAAGTAGCACAAAAGCCAATGGATGTCCATCTCATGATTGATGATCCAGATTCTTATCTAAAAGCCTTTGTGGAGGCTGGTGCGGATAGCCTTACGGTTCATGCCGAAGCCACTAGGCACCTTGACCGAACCCTCGGAGCCATTCGGGAACTAGGTGTCAAGGTTGGCGTTGCCCTGAATCCCGCTACTCCTTTGGCATGGGTAGAGTCGATTCTGCCTTCGGTGGATATTTTATTGTTGATGACGGTAAATCCTGGATTTGGAGGCCAGTCCTTCATTGACTATGTATTGGATAAGGTCGCCGATGCTCGTCAATGGCGAGAGGAACACGGGGCAAGCTTTCTCATCGAGGTAGACGGAGGCGTAGATTCACAAACGGCTTTGCCTCTCTTGCAGGCCGGAGCTGATGTCTTGGTAGCAGGTAGCCATGTGTTCCGTTCATCTCAACCTCTCAACACTATTTCCTCTTTAAAGCAGCTAGATCCCCTGCAGAAAACGAGCTGAATCTATCTTTTCTCTCTGGGCTTAGTTTTCACATCATGTAGAAAAATCTCCATAGGCTAAAACTCTTTCGATTTGTACTGGTTTCTTACCCAAAAGCTACTATTCGCCCAATTTTTGCGTTGAATAAAGAATAAGATGCAGAATTTGAGTGTAGGTTACCTGGCTACTCAGGAACAAATCTCAAGGCGTGGTTTAGAAACAGGCTCAAACGATGACTGGACTACTGTACTTCCTTGCCTTTTTGGTGGCCTTTCACAATGCCATCTACCTGTGGGATGCGGCTCATAAGCCCATTCGTTCCTGGGATTGGTTTGGCCTTATCCTAGAGGGAATTATGCTAGGGTTAGCCCTTACTGCAGGAATTCTGGGGAACTGGGAAGTCCTAATGTGGGGGTTTGGGGGCTACAGGTTTTTGGTTGGGCTGCAGATCATTTGGCGTGATCGAGGCAAAGGGAAGTTTGCTATCCTTTTGATCATCAACCTGCTAACTAGCCTTATATGCCTAAGTCTTGCTCTTTTTCACTTGGGGCCTTGGTTCGCAGTTTGTTACCCCGCTTTTTGGATTTCTAGCTTTTATGCTGCTCGGAGGTCTATACCACGCAAAATTCCCGTCTCGTAGTTTTTATGTCTAATTAGATATTCTATATCCCTTGGGTTATTTTAGCAACAGTCTATACATAACCCACGCTATGAGCAAATCCCCTTTCGCCCTTATTCAAGACGATCCCTGGTTAGAACCCTATGAGGAAGATGTCGCTATAAGACATGAAAGATACCTAGAGGTTCGGAAAGAAATAGAAAAACAAGCCGGGAGCTTAGAAAAGTTTGCTGAGGCTTACCATCATTTGGGGCTTAATTATGACAAAAAAGCCAAAGGGTGGTGGTACCGAGAATGGGCCCCTAATGCCCAACAGCTTGCCTTGATTGGCGACTTTAATCAATGGGACCGCCATGCCCACCAGTTGAGTAAGGGTGAGGATGGTGTTTGGGAATTGTTCATTCCTGATGGCCCAGAGGGCCTCAAGCACGAAATGCTAATCAAGGTTCACGTCGTGGGCCAAAACGGCGCTCACGACCGCTTGCCTGCCTACATTCAACGCGCCATCCAAGATGATGAAAGCAAAGATTTTACTGGTCAAGTATGGGCGCCAAAGAAAAAGTTTAAGTGGACAGATAAGGGCTTCTGCCTCGAAAAAGGAACTGCTCCATTGATTTACGAAGCGCATACTGGTATGGCTCAGGAGAAGGAAGGAGTGGGAACCTATCGGGAATTTGCGGATGAGGTTCTTCCCCGAATCAAGGACCTGGGTTACAATGCGATTCAAATGATGGCGATCCAGGAGCACCCCTATTATGGGTCTTTTGGCTACCATGTCTCTAACTTCTTTGCTCCCTCTTCCCGGTTTGGCACACCAGAGGATTTAAAATACCTCATTAACCGAGCCCATGAACTGGGAATTGCCATGATCATGGACATTGTGCATTCCCATGCTGTGAAAAACATGGCTGAAGGCCTCAACCAGTTTGATGGCTCAGATGATCAATATTTCCACCCAGGAGGAAGGGGACATCATGATGGTTGGGATTCTAAGTTGTTCAATTATGGAAAGTGGGAAGTACAGCAATTCCTTCTATCTAATGTAGCTTATTGGCTGAAAGAGTTCCATTTTGATGGCTTTCGCTTTGACGGGGTGACCTCAATGCTGTACTTCCATCACGGCAACGTCTCCTTTGACCACTACGACAAATACTTTAAGGATGGGGTGGAATGGGATTCCATTACCTACTTGCAACTAGCCAATGAACTCATCCACGCAATCAACCCTCATGCGCTCAGCATAGCGGAGGATATGAGTGGGATGCCTGGCGCCTGCCGCGAGGTATCTGAAGGAGGCTTAGGTTTTGACTACCGCCTTGCCATGGGAATTCCTGATTACTGGATCAAGCTATTGAAGCATTCTCGTGATGAAGATTGGAACATCCATGAGTTGTGGCACACCTTGAACAACCGCCGCTGGAAGGAGAAAAACATTGCTTATTCAGAGTCACATGACCAAGCCCTGGTCGGAGACAAGACCCTTGCTTTTTGGCTGATGGACAAGGAGATGTACTGGCATATGAACAAGGACGATCAAAATTTGATCATCGACCGAGGCATTGCCATGCACAAGCTGATACGCCTATTCTCCGCTTCCATGGGAGGAGAAGGATACCTCAATTTTATCGGCAATGAGTTTGGTCATCCAGAGTGGGTAGACTTTCCTCGGGAAGGAAACAATTGGTCACACAAGTATGCGCGGAGGCAGTGGTCCTTAGTTGATGACACCCAGCTCAAGTACGAGTGGCTCAATAACTTCGACCGGGCAATGGTCCATTTGCTGGCTGAGGAGCAGGTTCTTCAAGCCATTCCCGCTCGTCAATTGAACATGGATGAGCATAATCAGGTCATCGTCTTTGAGCGAAATAACTTGGTCTTCTTATTCAACTGGAATGGGAGTGCAGCCATTCCCGATTATCGCTTTCCCGCTCCCGGAGAAGGGACTTATCGAATCATCCTCTGCTCTGACGAGACTGAGTTTGGTGGCTTTGGGCGAGTAGATACCCAGATAGACTATCCTACTCAGATAGATGAGCACGGTACCCCTTGGCTAAGTGTTTATGCCACCAATCGAACCGTACTGGTTCTGAAAAAGGTTGGGTCCTGATGGCTGAGGATGATTTCCTAATCCAAGCCCTGTTAAAGGAGCATTCCAAAGCTCAAGCGGAGTATATACGCGCTTGGGTGGGGAAGGAAAGTCATAGGTTTAGGGCTCTAGTAGAGCTTCTCCTCGGAGCAAATCTAAAGCTTGCCCAGCGTGCTGCTTGGCCCCTTGGCTGGATTGGCGACACAGAGCCACAGCGATTCCTTCCCTTTATGGAACCTATGTTGAAGGCTCTAAGAGAACCTCTTCATCCGGCTATTCCCCGGACGATTTGGCGTACATTTACTTTGTTGGATCTTCCAGAAGATTGGCATGGTGAAGTCTTAGAGCTAGCCTACCAATACTTGCAAGACCCCAAGTATCCCGTAGCGCCTCGGGTCCATGCGATGCAGGTAGCCTACGATATTTCCTTGAAATATCCTGAGCTAAAGCCTGAGTTAGCCATGGTGATTGAAGCACATTTGCCTGACTCTAGCGCTGGATTCCGAAGTCGAGGGAAAAAGCTATTGGCCAACCTGAAGAAATAAGATGATAAAGGGTGAAGGACATAAAATACTACCAGCAGGGGCGATAGGTAGAGGAATGCTAAGGTTAATCCTTGTTCCACCGCCTTTATCCAGCCATCTGATACACCAAGGGTCTGACGCCGCTGGCTTAGTTATCGGTATGCTCGACTAACCTTGGGAAAAAGTTCCTGTCTAGATTAAGCTCATCTCGTGGTGATTGGGGCAGGGTAAAGTAGACGGTGGTACCGACTCCGATTTGAGAATCGATCCATATTTTTCCCTTGTGTTGCTCGACAATCTTCTTACAGATAGATAGGCCAATGCCAGTCCCTTTGTACTTGGAGCGCTTATTATGAAGACGGAGGAAAAGCCCAAAAATCCGGTCCCGATAAGCTTCATCCATTCCGATACCATTGTCCTTAACGGAAAAGAGATAGTAGCTCCCTTGTTGGATGGCTTCAATGGCGATTTCGGGGGGATCGTCGCTCCGAAACTTAACCGCGTTGTCAATCAAATGATGAAACAGCTGTGAAATTTGCTTTCGATCAGCTTCGATGGTCGGAAGATTGCGAACATTGAACCTAGCACCCAGGGAGCCCCGCTCTCGCGTAATATTGGTGATGATGCCCTGAATGACATCATTGACGTTCACGGCTTCCAGTTCATGTTGAAATATACCGACTACCGAATAAGCCATGAGGTCAGAAAGCAAGGTGTCCATCCGACTTACTCCTGCGGTAATGAAGCTGATGAATTCATCAGCATCGTGGTCAATCCGACCTTGGTAGCGCCGTTGAAGGAGGGTAGCAAAGCTACCGATGCTTCTCAGAGGCTCTCGAAGGTCATGTGAGACGACGTGGGCAAACTGCTGAAGGTCCTCGTTTGAGGAGGCCAGTCGCTCATTTTGACGTCGGATTTCATCATTTTTAGTAGACAGCACCCGATTTATCCTACGCAAAGTTTTGTTTCGGACGTAGCCTAGGTAAAGCATGATCAATAAAATGATCAAGCCAAAGATGAAAATGGCCGCTAATAGCTGCCGACGAGAGACTTCCTTCTGCTCCGTTAAGTCCTCAATGGTAGCTTGTTGATCCCTGACTTTTTGCTGTGGCTCCATGGCCGCCATCGCGTCTTTTCCTTTTGCCAGGGAATCTTTGTAAACGATATAGTTTTTATAGGCTTCGTAGGCACGAGGAATATTTTCTAGTTTTTCATACACCACTGCCTGGATGCTGTACATATCCCTTAGAATATCTGGTGCATTGATCTCTTCAGCCGTCTGAACAGATTCTTCTAACCAACGAAGGGCCCGATAGGGATTGTTGATCGCCAGCAGTTGGCTCACCACAATTACGGAAAAGCTTACCCATTCTCTTTTGAGCCCCATTTCTTTATACAAAGATACCGCCGACTCTAGGTACTTCAAGGCAGAATCGGGCTCTTGTTGAGTGGCGTAAATTTGGCCTTTTAGCCCTTGCGAAAAAGCAACACCATACACGTGTCCAATAGAATCAGCGATGGTTCTAGCTCGTTCTGCTTTTGAGATGGCAAGCCGCAACTCGTCGTTGTCTCCATCCTGACTAAAGGCATTGTGTACGCCGCTTTGAGAAGCAACGATGTTGTAGTAGGTGAGTGAAAGGTCCCATTGTAAAATGGGATCTCGTATACCTTGGGGGTCAATTTGATGGATGGTGGCCAAGCTTTGATCGAAGAACTGGTTGGCACTTTGAAACTGACTCTGTCCAAAATAGAATACACCCAAATTTCGCAGGCCTACAGCGAGGCTAAGGAGGTCTTCACGGTCCTCGGCTAGAATATTGGTGTCAAATTGCAGTTCGAGGGCCTCTTTAATTTGACCGGTGAAAAACAATACTTCGGCGAGCTTATTGCGGTTTCTAAGATGGTAGATGGGGGATACGGTGAGCGATTCTGCCAGGGCATTGGCTCTTTGAAGGTAGTCCAATGATTGCTCATAGCTATCCAAGGGGTAGTAAAAAATGAATCCAGCGAGGTGGAGAAGGGTGAAGGTTTGATCTTCTAGGTTTTCTCCCTCCGCGATATCAAGGCCTTTCAGAATCCAGGGTAAGGCGTCCTTGTATTGCTTTTCAGCTACTAAGGACAAGGCAAGCTCCTCATACGCTAGCAAAAGAGTTTGTGAATCAGCTCCTTTGCTCTCCAAACTGATGATAGATTCCGTTTTCTGTTGAATAGTAGGATTCAGCCCCTGTTGGCCAAAGCACCAGGAGAGGATGCACACAAACAACAAAAACAGACTAAGTCGTCTATTCATATTTCGCTTTTAAGCAAAAAAAATGCCATGGAATAAATAGGAGGTAGAGATATCCCACAACTTTCGTGCTGCAAACACTGCAAAACGGTACAAAGCTAAGAGAATGTTGCATTCTAAGGAGATTTGTATAAAAAAGTCCTCAGCTTGGTTACCTTTGCGCAATTCAATGTTTACCCACTAAATCCAATTACTGCTATGCAACAAAGCATTCGTACTGCTTCCCTGTTGATGCTGATAAGCTTTTTTTCGTTGAGCTTATCGGCTCAAATTCGTACTCCACAGCCGAGTCCCACCACAAGTTTCGAGCAAGCCATTGGCCTATCGAGCATAAGCATGGAGTATTCACGTCCTGGGGTAAAAGGTCGCACCGTCTTTGGCGACTTGGTTCCTTATGGGAAAATTTGGCGTACTGGCGCCAATGCGTCTACAAAAATCACTTTTTCAGACAGCGTCATGCTGGCCGGCAATAAGGTTGAAGCGGGAACTTACGCCTTGTATACCATTCCTGGTGAGAAAGAATGGACGGTAATGCTCTACAACGACCTCGGTCTAGGAGGAAACGTAGCCGGATACGATGAAGAAAACGAGTATCTCCGTTTTACGGTCAAGCCTCAGGGTTTCCCCATGAAAGTTGAGTCCATGACTTTTATGGTTCAAAATCTTACCACTAACTCTGGTGTCTTGGTACTGGTTTGGGAAGAAACCATGGTCCCCATGAGCATCGAAGTAGAAGTGGATGCTCCCGTAATGAAGCAGATTAGTCAAGTAATGGCTGGGCCCTCCGCCAATGACTATTTTCGGGCTGCGGTTTATTACTATGAGTCTGATCGCGACTTAGACCAAGCTCTAGAGTGGGTTGACCAATCCCTGGCTACCCGCGAAGCTTTTTGGGTGATGACTTGGAAAGCCCGCATTCAAGCCAAGATGGGTGACTACGAAGCGGCTAATGCGACTTCTAAGACGGCTATGGGCTTGGCTGAAAAAGCCGGGAACGCTGATTACGTCAAGATCAACAAAGACTTACAGGCTGAGATCAAAAGCAAAATGTAGAATATCTACGTTCGGGTGGCCTGTATGCATGCTGACATATGGGACATGATGAATAAAGCTTAGAATCTTTTACATTAGGGCTACGTAGGAACATGCATCCTACGTAGCTTTTTTATGATGCGCCATAAATATTTGGGGAGCTTACTCCTTCTGTTTTTACTTATCGCTCTTGTAACACCAAGCAGGGCCCAATCCTCGCTTTCGAAAGCTGGTGCACTTGAATTGCAGTTGTTGCCGCGACTGGGTTATGAGGAGGCTCACCCCGTGCAATTCGTTGGGAATAGGACTACTTTGGGGCTTTTTGTTAATTCAAGCGGAGTGGTACTCAACTATGCCCCTAACTTTTTGCCTACCTATGCCCGTAATAACCCTTCTGGATACAGCTATTTGTGTCTAAAAGAAATTGAGGTAGAAAAAAAGCTACCCATTGGAATATGGTTTGAAGTAGAGCCCGATGGACCGCTTCAGCATCTGATTCAGTCAGGGGCTAGAATCCGTTTGAGCAAATCGTTTAGTCACTCTGATTAGCCTTAAGCTGTACTTTGGCCAAAATGCTGGTCATAACCCATAGCGGTATCGCCTTTCCGATTCCCGGAATCTTCGATCTGCGGGACTTACCTTTTTTTATAGGACCGCCAAAAGCGTTTTAATAAGGGTTTCTTTACCAAGCATAGTGTCGCCTGCCGCGGGCCTTACTTTTTTTGAAAAAAGTAAGCAAAAAACTTCGGCATTCCAGACCTGCACGCCATGCCGCCCCAGTCCACCGAATGCCGCCCAACGCCGCATCAAGTAGGCTCTAGGATGACTAAAAAGAGTGCAGATTTAAGGCGTACTCAGACCTGGAGAGGGCGACACGATGGGATTATGAAGGTATTAATTTTCTCTTTGCTTCCCTAAAAAAAAGGTAGGCCAAAAACTTCTGCATGTTAGGCCCGCCCACTAAGCCGCCCT
>CAZFPQ010000093.1:0-14474 GCA_964521065.1 uncultured Bacteroidia bacterium
TGCGAAATCCCGCTTGTCCAGGATGCCGCAAAGCGGTGCGGGACAGGCGACACTATGCTTGGTAAAGAAACCCATATTAAAACGCTTTTGGCAGTCCTACGAAAAAGATAGAGCCCGCGGATCGAAGATTCCGGGAATCGGAAAGGCGACACCGCTATGGGCTATGACCAACATTTTGGCCAAAGTCTAGCTAAGAGGCTTGACCAAGGAAATTGAGGTATCGAGGTTAGTTAAGGTTTCAGGAGTGAAAAAGTAATGGGTTAAGCGCCTGACTAGAAGGAAGCGGAGATGGGCTACGGAGCAATGGATAAAAGGATGGTTACCACCACAAACCCTGTACTTCCGTGACCCGATTACCAGTTTTCCACTAGCTCCCTCATTTTCTAGTAGATGTTCATGGTTTACCATCTAATCGGCGTGGAAAGAAAGGCGCTTGCTATCACATGCCACTTTTAGCATATTTACCTTATGCGCCGCAATGCCCTTTGGAAAAGATTAGCTGCCCTAGTCGGATTATTTTTTATCCTCTTAAACTATCCACTACTAGAGATCTATCAACACGGTGGCAACATATTAGGATTGCCACGCTTTTACTTCTCCATGTTTTTGATTTGGGGCACCTTTATCGGCTTAGTGGCTTGGCTAGTGGAAGGAAAACGGGGAAAATCATGAATTACGGGCTCATCCTTTTTTGTACCCTAGCCTACCTTGCGGCTTTATTTGGGGTTGCTTACTGGAGCGAAAAGAGGAGCAAACAAGGGAAAAGCCTGATCAACAATCCTATTGTATACGCCCTCTCTCTAGCGGTGTATTGCACCGCCTGGACCTTCTATGGAAGTGTTGGCAGAGCAGCAACTGGAGGCATTGAGTTTCTCACCATCTACCTGGGTCCCACCTTGATGGCCCCTCTATGGATACACGTACTACGCAAAATCACCCAGATCAGCCAGACTCAACGTCTCACCTCCATCGCAGATTTTATCTCCAGTAGATATGGAAAGAGTGCCTTTGTAGCCGGTTTAGTAGCGGTGATTGCCATTTTTGCCATCGTTCCCTATATCGCACTTCAACTCAAAGCCATCGCCTTCAGCTTTGACTTGATCAGCCAGGAAAGCAATCCTTACCTGCAGGCAGAAAATCCGGGCAGCTTTTATACTCACAGCCCATTTTACATCGCCCTCATCTTGGCTTTGTTTACCATTGCCTTCGGCGCCAGACACTTGGAAGCGCCTGAACGACACGAAGGCTTGGTAGCAGCCATCGCATTTGAATCCATTGTAAAGCTATTTGCCATTAGCGCAGTAG
Source organism: uncultured Bacteroidia bacterium (assembly GCA_964521065.1). GTDB lineage: Bacteria > Bacteroidota > Bacteroidia > J057 > J057 > CAYVAP01. The sequence goes on from CAZFPQ010000093.1 coordinate 1,306, forward strand.
GAGTTTTTGTCCTTTTTTGGTGCTATCAAGGTCCAGCAGACCTCATGCAGATTGTTCAGGAGCATCCAGCAGGGCCCTCTATGCTCGGAATGGATGCAGGAAAGCCCTTAGATGGTTGGAGTTGGTTTTGGCTCATGATCATTTCCATGCTAGCTGTCCTGTTGTTGCCTAGGCAGTTTCACATTGCAGTAGTAGAAAACACCAACCCCAAGCACATCTTGAAGGCCATTTGGCTTTTTCCCTTGTACCTGTTGCTAATAAATGTGTTTGTGGTACCCATCGCAGCGGCAGGAGTCGTCAAGTTTGGAGTCGCAGACAATTTGGCTGATAGTTTTGTCTTAGCATTACCACTGGCCGAAGGGCAAGTAGGCCTTGCCCTCTTAGCCTTTATCGGCGGGGTATCCGCCGCAACCTCCATGGTGATCGTTGCTACCATCGCCCTAAGCATCATGGCTTCCAATCACCTTGTTGTTCCTTTGCTATTGCGTAGTTCCCTGATCAAAGACAGCTTTAGCAAGGATCTATCTCCTCGGTTACACAACATCCGACGAGGGGTCATTTTGGCCATCCTGATGATCTCCTATCTCTATTATCGCACCCTCAATCGAGATGAGCCATTAGTTTCTATTGGACTGATTTCGTTCACTGCGGTAGCGCAGTTTGCCCCGGCACTACTGGGGGGTATTTATTGGCGTGGAGCGACCAGGACAGGGGCGATCACAGGAATGATTGCAGGATTCTTGGTTTGGCTCTATACCCTGCCCTTGGTCAATCTCCTGGAAAATAATCCCATCATTGAACAAGGCCCTTGGGGCTGGGCCATGCTCAGGCCTCAAGCTCTTTTTGGGCTAGAAGGCTTAGAACCTATCCCCCATGCAGCTTTTTGGAGCCTTTTTGTCAATGTACTCTTTTTCGTAGGTGCCTCATTATACACCAAACAAAGCGAGATTGAACAGCAACAAGCCCAGCTATTTACCGACATTTTCAAAACAGACCAAAGAGAAGTAGGGAGCAGTTGGGAAAGTCGAGCTCGACTTCAAGATATCCAAGGGCTGTTGAGTCGGTTCTTGGGTCAAAAGCGCAGTGATGACCTTCTAAAGGCCTACTTAAGGAGAAATAACATAAGCCTCAAGTCACATTCCGAGGTGGGAAGCGACCTAATCAATTACAGCGAAAGACTATTAGCGGGAGCGATAGGGTCAGCTTCCTCCAGGTTCATGATTTCAACCATCGTGAAACAAACCCCACTGACTCACCACGACATGATGGAGGTTCTTGATGAGACACAACAATTGGTCAGGTACAGTCGTGAGCTAGAAAAAAAGTCCTTAGAGTTAGAGCGGGCCACCCACAAACTCCGAACGGCCAATCAGCGGCTGAGAGAAATGGACCAACTCAAAGATGATTTTATTGCTACGGTTACCCATGAATTGCGGACCCCCATCACCTCTATCCGCGCAGTAAGCAACATACTCAACGATAACCCGAACCTAGTGGCCAAAAAGCGTCAAGAGTTCCTGAACATCATCATATCTGAAAGTGCCAGAATCTCTCGCTTAATCAACCAAGTCCTAGATCTGGAGAAAATGGAATCTGGACATGCAGAGTTAAACATGATCTCGATTAGTTTTTCCGATTTGGTTAGGCAAGTTGTGGACGGACTAAAAAGCCTTGCCGCCGAAAGGCAAGTTCAACTAGAGGAAACCTATGCTTCTCCCATTCCTCAAATAAAAGGAGATTGGGACCGACTAACTCAGGTGGTGATCAACGTATTGAGTAACGCCATAAAATTTGCACCAGAGGAAATGGGGAGGGTGGACGTAGTGCTTCGCCAAGAGGGAAGCTACTTATACCTTCAGGTAGCTGATAATGGACCAGGAATTGACCCCAAAGCTCAACCTTACATCTTTGATAAGTTTACCCAATTCCATAGCTATAAAAACAAAAAGCAAGGAGGTAGCGGATTAGGATTGAGCATTAGTTGGCGAATTGTCCATCTCCATGGAGGACAAATCGATGTACAAAGCGAACTGGGTGCTGGCTCAACGTTCACGGTTAAATTGCCTTTACCTGAGTCCAATTAAAAAGGAGCTTGGTGGATTTCCCTCCTAGAGAGCGCAGGAGCCCTTCTCTCCTTCAGCCAGAATTTGTATGTCTTCTAGATTTGCCCGAAATTAAGAAATCTTCATATCTACTACTACTTATACAAAATGCCTATTCCGATGAGCTTTGCCACTCCGCCCAAAATCTTGATCGTAGATGACGAACCCAACATCGCCATCGCCATTGATTTTTTGATGCAACAGCAGGGTTTTCTTACCCAAGTAGTTCATGATGGCGAAGCAGCCCTCCAGGCAGTTGCCACCTTTCAACCCAATTTGATCATACTTGACGTAATGATGCCTGAAAAAGACGGGTTTGAAGTCGCCATGGCTCTAAGGAGAAACGCGACTAAACTTGCTCCAAAGCTGGTATTTTTAACCGCAAAGGGAACAACAGGGGATAAAATGGAGGGATATCGCTCAGGAGGTGACGCTTATTTAACTAAGCCTTTTGACAACCAGCAGCTCATTGACACCGTCACTGAAATGCTGGAGTTTGAGCATTTTTAATCATGTATGGTGTATGAAGCAATTGAGAGACGACTGGTTTTTGGAAGGACGGATAGACTATGAATATAAAAAGTATGTCCTCTTAGCCTATCTACAATATGTAGCTCAGCAATTTTCAGAGGTAAAACTTTACCCCGTTTTGGGGGAATTGGTAAAGCATTACCACAACCTGCAGCAGTTCCAGGCCAAGAAACAAGAATTCATACAGCAAGTCCCTGAGCGAATAAGCTGGGAAGATTTTAAAAAGCTCAAACTGGTGCTTCAAAAAGACATTGAAGACGCAGAGGAATTGGTAGAAATTGATCAACTCATTGAGTTTGCTCTGCCGAGTTTAAAAGAACAGCTCAAAGAAGGGAAGGAAATTTATGAGCTGATTGAGGACCAACTTCAGATAGATCCGGTAGGCATCACGCCTCTGTATCAACGTGAGGGCTACGTCATCCTAGATGTACATCCCATGAAGCAGGTAAAGATCTATCAATATCGCATTGTTCTATTGCAAAACGTGGGCGTTAACTACCACGCCATTAACCTAAGCTTTATCGAAAGCTATCGGCGAAGTGCCTTTTGCACCTTCGAAGCCAAAAAGAAAGAGCTTATCCGTAAACACAGAGAACTTCCAAATCCTGCGACCTGGGCCATCATTAGTCCACACCCTTTTCCCGAAGAATCCACCCTCTTGCCGCTCGCAAAGCGCAAGATGCTCAGCATGGTCGGCCAGCAGGCAGCATAGGTTTAGAAGGAAAATGCGTTAATATTTGCTGCATTTTTCATAACAATCAGTACCTTTGCCCAAAGCCAATAGGCGATCATAGTCGTGAAGATATTTGAAATGCCAATCATAACTGCATACTCAACCCTGAGTGAGAAGCCTACCCCGGGCTCTCTTGTGCCTTATGATGCATACTTCTCCCCAAGCTGTTTCCGATTTCATCAAATCTTCCGACTTAATTTGACCTCCCCCATCCTTTCTTCGTTTATAATTAAAGGAATGCTGCAATCTTTTGCTGCATCTGCTTATCTTTTGCTTGTTATTTCACCCAACTTACTCACCGATTCCAGATGATTACCAGAAGACAAATCAGGGCCAAGGTCATGCAGGCCGTATATGCCTGTGTCATTTCGGGACAGAGTCCGGATTACGTCTTTGACTTACTGCTCAAGGAGCTCAAACAGGAAGTTGAAGATCTTGAAAAGAAAAAAAAGCTCAGTGGAGATACCGAGTTGCTCACGGAGCTCTTCTATGAATCGGTAAAAAATGGAGATCGCTTCGATGAGTACATCCAGTCCAAAGCCGAAAATTGGGAGCTGGAACGCATCGCCCGCCTAGACCGGATACTCATGCACATGGCGATTTGTGAGATGCTGAACTTTGAGGAAATTCCCGTCAAGGTGACCATCAATGAATATCTGGAGCTAGCAAAAACCTATAGTACCCCTAAAAGTTCTAAGTTTATCAACGGGATACTTGATAGTCTTTACAATGATTTTAAGGGCAATGGGCGAATCATAAAGAAAGGACGAGGATTGATTGACCATTCTGCACGCAATACCTCCTCGATTCAGTCACCAAAGCGATAATGCCTACTCCTTAGAAGACTTTGCTACTCTGTTAGCTTGAAGTTGTGTCCTTAATTCCTTGGTCCTCCACCGAGATAATGGACTGATTGTTAATGGCATCATCTAAATCAGTCGCCATCTCTTACCTCTCGTCTGTACCACGCGTACTTTAAATTGGATTTCCCTGACAGGCTTGGGATATTTGTGTTCATTCTTTACGACACATAGCTAATGAATACTATAACGCTTATCCCTGGCGACGGTATTGGTCCCGAGATCACTGACGCCGTGGTAGATATACTAGAAGCTGCTGGTGCAGGTCTTGAATATGATGAACAACAGGCCGGTCTGACCGCTTTTCGTGAAGTAGGAGATTTGATTCCTGCCGAATTAATTGATTCTATCAAGACCCATCGGGTTGCCCTAAAGGGTCCTCTTACCACCCCCGTTGGGGAAGGGTTTAAGAGTATCAATGTTACTCTACGTCAGAAATTTGACCTTTATCAGAATGTCCGGCCGGGCAAAACCATTCCAGGGTTGAAAACTCCCTTTGATGACATTGACTTAGTTCTCTTTAGAGAGAACACAGAGGGTCTTTATTCTGGGTTCGAGATTTTTGACGAGCGCAACCAGATTGCTGATGCCATAGCTAGGGTAACCCGCAAGGGTTCAGAGCGCATCATTAGGGCGGCCTTCGAATATGCTCGTCAACACGGCCGCAAAAAGGTAACCCTGGTTCATAAGGCCAATATTATAAAGCAAGCTGGTGCCCTTTTCTTACGGGTAGGTAAAGAGATAGCGGAAGAATACCCAGAGATTACCATTGAAGACCGCATCATCGACAACATGGCCATGCAGCTGGTAATTTACCCTCAGCGCTATGACGTAATTGTCACGACAAACCTATTTGGAGACATCCTATCCGACTTGGTAGCCGGCTTAGTAGGTGGCTTAGGCATCATTCCAGGTGCAAACATGGGAGACGACTGTGCCATTTTCGAAGCCGTACATGGCAGTGCCCCAGATATTGCAGGGAAAAACATTGCCAATCCCACAGCCATGCTTCAATCAGCCATCCTGATGCTTAGGCACCTCAACTTGACAGAAGTCGCAACTCGCATTGAAAAAGCCCTCTTTGCGACCCTGGCAGATCCGAGTAAAGTAACCCGCGACTTGGGTGGAGAGGCCAATACGGATCAGTTTGCTAAAAACGTAATTGACAACCTGGAAAAAGTGGGAGCTTAGTATGCCTCTCAAGCGCCATTCGGCCCTTATTCCCCTGTCTCACTCCCATCGAGATGCTTTGTTCACTGCTAACCTTATTCGTACAGGAGGCCCGGTTTATCCGGGCTATCCTGCCGACTTAAGCGGTAAGAAAGACTTTCTCATTTCCTACTTGAGGACTAAGTGGCCCACTCATGTCCAGCTGGAAGAAAAGTTACTCTTCCCGTTCATCGCTGCCCTCAAGCCCGAATTTGGTAAAGTGCAGCAGCTTTTGGTGCAGGAGCACCGCGAACTTGAGAAACTACTTGATCACCTACTTTCAGTGTCCCAACCCGATACCGAAGCTTGTCTTAATAAAATTAGCCAGGCGATGATCCGTCATGTCCGATATGAGGAGCGGACCGTCTTTGAATGGATTCAGGATAATTTATCCGCGGATCAATTGGAAGAGTTGGGAAAACTGGTCCGAGACTGGCCAAAAGAATAATTGCTTATGGATTTAACTCCCCTTAGCGTAGATGACATCCGACCATACCGAGATGAGGAAGTTTCCTCAGTGCTCGAAAGAGTCATTGAGCGACCCTCTTTTGCCGTCTTGATGGCCTATCTGTATCCCAATACCCCTGTGGAGGAGATTGCCACTCAAATGAGGAAGGTACATACCATCAAAGAATTTCAACATCGCTACATTTCAAGGGCCATACGTAACATTGTCAGAGACAGCATAGATGAGCTAACTCATGAGGGCTTGGAGGAGCTCGATCCCAATTCTGGCTACTTGTTTCTTTCTAATCACAGAGACATCATTCTAGATTCGGGCTTACTCAATGTCCTACGCTATGAATTGGGGCACGAAACTACCCAAATCGCCATCGGTGACAACCTGCTCATCTCCCCCATGGTGAGCGACTTGATGAAGCTCAACAAAAGCTTTATTGTCCATCGTCTACCACCCCGTCAAGAAATTTATGCCTACTCCCTTCGCTTATCTCAATATATCCGCCAATCGCTGGTAGAAGACCATTCCTCAGTGTGGATCGCACAGCGAAATGGCCGTACCAAGGATGGCAGGGATCTGACTCAAGCAGGGTTGATGAAAATGCTAAGCCTCAGTGCCCAGAGCGAGGACATGGGTCGGGAATTTGCCCAACTTAATCTGGTCCCTCTGTCGATCTCTTATGAATACGAACCCTGCGATTTACTCAAAGCCCAAGAAAATTGGCACCGAAAACAAGATCTACCTTATTCCAAAGATGATAAGCTAGCGATCATCAGAGGTATTCGTGCCAATAAAGGACGGGTCCACGTTGCTGCTGGCAAACCCATATCTCCACAACTCTCCAAAATACCTGCTGGTACTAGTCGCAATGAATGGCTAAGGCGCCTATGCCAAATCCTTGACCAAGAAATTCACCGTTTGTATCGAAGGTGGCCCATTCAATATGCAGCCGCTGACCTACTTCACCAAACAGATCGCTACGCAAGCCACTATTCCCCCCAAGACATGGAAAAGCTACACTCCTATTTGGACACCCTAGCGGGGCAGAGTGGACTCCCAAAAACGGAAATCAAAGCTGAGCTCCTACAAATATATGCGGGCATGATTCCTCCACTCTCAGCTTAGTAAAACAAATTGGGATTTAACGCTGCTTGGACAAAAGGCTTGATGGGTTTAATCTTTTGCCCTGGCAAGCCTAGGTATGGCAATCCAGCTTGATCGAGCATAGGATAATGGGGATTACGCACGGTGGTCCAACCTTCAGGAAAAAACCACATATCGTGGATCAGGCGGTTCTGTATCAGATGTCGTACCTGTTCCGCATCAATCCCCCCTCTGAATTGAGCGACCTGATTAAACGGCAAAGCCAAAGATACTTGTGCAGCGATAATACCATGGGAGAAGCGGCCATAAGGGGCATCCCGCAAGTCTTTATAACCATATCGACCGCTGTAACTAGATTCGGTCGTTCTAGAAATACCAAAAGGGTTTCCTGTCCATAAAGTTGATACCAACCCCAGTCGTATGCTGTCTCGTTGATAATTCACGGCGAAAGCGCCTGTACGAAAGCGATCAAAAACCAAGCCTGTGTACGCATCATTTTCAGTAACGATCTCCCATCTTCCGAGATGAAGGCCGATGAGCCCCGTAATTTGGCTTGTCTCGCGTTGATCCCAATAGAAGCGCCAAGCGTAAGCAAGCGCATAAGGGCGACGGGTTTGGTTGCTGACTGGATGCAAAAAAGGAGAAATGGAAAGAGAATCTCGCCTGCCCCAGCCTACGTTGGCGCCGAGTGAGGCTTGGGCCTCCCAACCCTTTTGAGAAGGTCGTGGCCCCAAGTGACTTAAATTGTAGAGTCCTTCTACCCCTCCATTTAGCTGGACGAAATCCCACGTGTAGTAGACTTGTAAGGTGAACCCGACTCGGTTAAGCGGATACCCCAAATCTACCTTGATGCCACCTGAGAATCCTGCCCGTTCAGGTAATTCCACCAAATTCTGGCTGCTTAGCCCATATGGAATACAGCATCCAAGGCAAAACAAGCATATGTTTGAAAAAGTGCGTAAGGAATGCGACAAAAATAACATGTTGAGTTTTCAGCCTAAAGGTGTCTTACCCGGAATGCTTGGGATTAATGGCCCGGAATGAGAGTCAGACAGCACCAGCATTTCTTAGAGCAGCCCGCTAACGCAAATAAATCTATTTGTCAAAACCATAATACCCAGCGGTTGGGCCCGAAACGCCAAAAGCCAAAAATTTTCTCAAGAAAAGCAGAAAGGCCATCGGGCTAAGTTCTAGTCTTCCTTGGCAACTCCTTCAGCTACTTTTTGAGCAAAGGTGATGGTGGCACTCTCTAAGTTATTTCCTTCAAAGACCACAAAAGAAAAGTTAGCAGTCCCTCCCGCTAAGGTATCCTGAGCAAGCAATCCAATCTCAACCTTACGAGAAGCACCGGCATCTAGGTCGCCGATCTTAATATTTTTGGGCAAGGTAAGATCGCCCTTGAGGTTAACGAGGTTGGGTTTAACGATTACGTTTTGTGCAGGATAAGGACTTTCATTTTTGAGGGTAAATACAATCGCGCACCCTTCTCCCGGATCAATCTGTTGATTTTGATTTTCATCAAAGAAGGTCAAATCATCCTGAGCTTTGAGAATCGGGTAACCAAAGTCCAACTCGACGGACTCACTAGTGCTGGTCAACACTTGGCCCCACGCACTTGCTCCAGAGAAGGCTAATGGGAAAAAGATCAATAGGGTCAACAAATATTTCATGGGGTTTGGGTTCTGGTTAGCGATAAGATTTCTGGATTTTGAGGGACTCTAGCAATTGGCGATCCTCGTCATAGAGCCTCAAAATGTACATCCCTTCAGGAAGAGGCGTAAGGTCAAAAAGGGTCTCAAAACTTCCGACGAATCCCAGCCTTTGTTCTGGGACCACCGTCATCCGCCCTCGAAGGTCGTAAATTCCAGCAAAGATTAAAGTCGGATCTTCTCCGTTCAACTGCAAGGTAAGCTCACCTGCAGTTGGATTGGGAAAAGCCTTATAGTCTACCGTCACAGGAGGAGGCACAAAAATACCTACCAGTTCCTGCCTTTCTGGCTGTTGAAATCCTTGCGTAAGAACCAACGTCCCATTTAAGGTAACAGAGGTCTGAGTAAGCAGCTCTCCCATGGTGTAGGAAAGAGAGATAGAATCGACACTGTTGGTCGCAAAACCACCGGTGGTGGCAAAGACCATTGGAGCCAGGGTATCCGGAGGATTTTGCCCGATTGCTGCTTGCCAAGTAAAGATGGAAAGCAAGGTCGCCCACAGAAATGTAAAAAGATGCCTCATGAGTCTTTCGGAAGGAGTGAATAATGTCAAGGAAAGGCAAGGGCCTGCCCAACAGGGCAAGCCCTTGCCTGAATAAACTATTTCTGAGCTTCTAACTTGCTCAATCTCTCCTCAAGTTTTTGAATCAGCTCAGACTGCTGATCTAATTGCTCTTGCTGAGCTTCTAGCTTAGCAGCTTGGTCGTGTATTTGAGTCTGCTGCTCCTGGATACCCTGGACCAATACAGGAATCAAGTCACTGTAGTAAACCCCATAGCGCTCCATTTCAACCAACTTCCGCTCACCTGTCTGTGGATCTACTTCCCAGCGATGGGTCTTGACCAATTCAGGCATCACCTGAGCAAGCTCTTGGGCAATTACACCCAGCTTTCTACCATCTTCGGCTCTGTCTTTCCAGACATATGAAACAGGTCTGATCTCCAATAATTCTTCCAGGCCATAATCGAGATCTACTACATCCTGTTTGGCTCTCATGTCTGAGATATTTACCATACCACTGGTAGCAAAAACATTTTGGAACTGGAAGGTAGCAGATCCAAGATCATATACGCCAGCAGCATTGGGCTCTAGGGTAGAGTTCACCAACAAGGCGGTGGTACTCAAGGTATCTGGAGTCCAGTTGGTCCCATCCCAGACCAGTACTTCATCGGTATCAGGAGCTTTGTTTTCAACGCCATTGCCTTGCAGGCCGGTAACGGTAAGTGAGGCAAAAGCCCCATCGGCATCTCCTCCTGCCGTAGAGGCCGTGGTCAAGTCATCTGAAGCATCGGTATCACCCGTATTGGTCACTACATTATTGACGATGCTCACGCCTGTCCCCGCGGTATATACGTTGAAGCTGTCGCTAGAAGGAGTCCAAGCCATGGCGGTAGCATCCCATTTGAGGACTTCTTCATCGGTAGGCATGGTAGCAGACACATCATTGCCTTGCAAGCCGGTAACGGTAAGTGAAGCAAAAGCTCCATCGGCGTCTCCTCCTGCGGTAGAGGCTGTGGTCAAATCATCCGAAGCATCGGTATCACCTGTGTTGGTGACCACATTGTTGAGGATACTCACCCCTGTCCCCGCAGTATAAACGTTGAAGCTGTCGCTAGCAGGAGTCCAAGCCATGGCGGTGGCATCCCACTTGAGGATTTCCTCATCGGTAGGCGGAGTAGCAGAAACATCGTTGCCTTGCAAACCCGTTACCGTAAGTGCAGCGAAAGTGCCATCTGCATCCCCACCGGCGGTAGAGGCCGTAGTCAAGTCATCTGATCCATCAGGATCGCCGGTGTTGGTAATCACGTTATTTACGATGCTCACTCCTGCTCCAGCCGTGTACACGTTAAAGCTATCGTTAGCAGGGGTCCAGGCCATGGCGGTAGCATCCCACTTCAGGATTTCTTCATCCGTGGGTGCATTGGCAGAAACATCATTGCCTTGCAAACCCGTTACTGTAAGCGCAGCGAAGGTGCCATCTGCATCCCCACCGGCAGTAGAGCCCGTAGTCAGGTCATCTGAGCCATCGGGATCGCCCGTATTGGTTACCACGTTATTGGCGATGCTAATTCCAGCCCCAGCGGTGTAGACATTGAAGCTATCAACCGCAGGCTCCCATTCACCCGCTGTTGCATTCCACTTCAGGATCTCCTCGTCAGCAGGTGCGGTGGCAGAAACATCATTGCCTTGCAAACCCGTTACGGTAAGCGCAGCGAAGGTGCCATCCGCATCTCCACCGGCAGTAGAGGCGGTGGTCAAGTCATCTGAAGCATCGGGATCGCCCGTATTGGTTACCACGTTATTGGCGATGCTAATTCCAGCCCCAGCGGTGTAGACATTGAAGCTATCAACCGCAGGCTCCCACTCATTTGCCAGAGCATTCCATTTCAGAATTTCTTCATCGGCAGGGGCTGTGGCAGAAATATTATTGCCTTTTATTTTATCAACGGATAGGTTGCCAAATACTCCTGACACATCTCCACCAGCAGTTGTCAATACTGTTACATCATCACCAGGATTGATGTCACCCGTATTGCTGATCACCCCAGCGGCAATATTGATACCTGTTCCTGCGGTATACACCTGCCCGTTGTCGACAGAAGGTATCCATTCACTGGTAGTAGCATCCCATTTTAGCACATCAGCGTTCGCAGGTGTAGCCCCACTAACGGCATTGCCCTGGATCCCCTCTACCGTCAATGCGCTAAAGACGCCACTCACATCTCCCCCCGAACTTGTTGCATCGGTTACATCATCTGAAGGATCGGTGTCACCGGTATTGGTGATTACACTACCTGTCACATCGATTCCTGTACCACCGGTATACACAATCACGCTGTCGTCCATCGGTTGCCATTCATTGGCAGTCGCATTCCACTTCAATACGTCCATATTGTCGGGGCTGGTACCAGAAACCGTGTTGCCCTTGATGGCATCTACAGACAAATTGGAAAAAAGACCGCTTACGTCTCCACCTGCCGTAGAGGCTGTGGTAAGGTCATCACTGGCATCCGTATCACCGGTATTACTGATTACGTTGCCAGCACTAATGGCCACTCCTGCCCCCGCGGTATAAACTTCTCCCACATCTGCCGCTGGTTCCCATTCACTGGTGATTGCGTTCCATTTCAAGATTTCACCACTGTTAGGCGCTACAGTTGAGACATCATTGCCTTGAAGCCCCACTACAGTCAAGTTTGAATACAAGCCGGTGACATCACCTGCAGCATTTGACGAAGTTGTCAAATCATCTGAAGCATCAGGATCGCCCGTATTGCTTATCACATTCCCGGCACTGATGGCTACGCCAGGACCAGCGGTATAAGTATCATTTTCATCGGACTCTAACTGCCATTCATTATTAATGGCATTCCATTTCAAGATCTCTCCATCATTAGGAGCATTTCCTGAAACGGCATTCCCTTGCAGCCCTGTCACGGTTAGTCCTGAGAATAAGCCACTTGCGTCTCCACCTGCGGTGGAAGCCGTGGTCAAGTCGTCACTAGCATCCGTATCGCCGGTGTTGCTGATCACGTTACCCGCACTGATGGCTACCCCAGTCCCTGCCGTGTATACCTCACCGTCGTCCAAGGCGGGCTCCCACTCATTGGTGGTTGCATTCCACTGTAAGACTTGGCCATCGGTAGGCAAAGTCGCCGCCACTGCGTTCCCCTGTAGCCCCCCTACTATCAAGTTTGAAAAAGCGCCCGTCACATCTCCTGCAGCAATGGAAGAAGTAGTTATGTCATCGGAGGCATCGGTGTCACCAGTGTTGCTGATCACGTTACCTGCGCTGATCGCTACGCCTGTACCAGCAGTGTAGACATCGTTCAAATCGTTAACTAGCTGCCACTCATTTGCAGCGGCATTCCATTTCAGGATCTCCCCATCGCTAGGGGCCGTGCCACTTACCGCATTGCCTTGGAGGCCTTCTACCGTGAGGTTGGAAAATAAGCCACTCACATCTCCACTCGCAGTAGAAGCCGTGGTCAAGTCATCACTTGCATCCGTATCACCAGTGTTGCTGATCACATTGCCCGCACTGATGGCTACCCCCGCTCCTGCCGTATAAGCATCTCCAATATCGGTAGCGGGTTCCCACTCATTGCTGGTCGCATTCCACTTGAGGATCTCACCGTCATTGGGAGCCGTGCTGCTGACCGCATTGCCCTGCAGGCCTTCTACCGTGAGGTTGGAAAATAAGCCACTCACATCGCCACTTGCGGTAGAAGCGGTGGTCAGGTCATCACTTGCATCCGTATCGCCGGTGTTGCTGATCACGTTACCCGCACTGATGGCTACTCCGGTTCCAGCGGTGTATACTTCTCCATCATCCGTGGCGGGTTCCCACTCATTGCTCGTCGCATTCCACTTGAGGATTTCGCCATCATTGGGAGCCGTGCCGCTTACCGCATTGCCCTGGAGGCCTTCTACCGTGAGGTTGGAAAACAAACCACTCAC
>CAZFPQ010000093.1:14574-23989 GCA_964521065.1 uncultured Bacteroidia bacterium
TTACCGCATTGCCCTGGAGGCCTTCTACCGTGAGGTTGGAAAACAAACCACTCACATCGCCACTTGCGGTAGAGGAGGTGGTCAAGTCATCGCTTGCATCCGTATCACCAGTATTGCTGATCACGTTACCTGCACTGATGGCCACTCCGGTTCCAGCGGTATAAATCTCGCCATCATCCGTGGCGGGCTCCCACTCATTGCTGGTCGCATTCCACTTGAGGATCTCACCGTCATTGGGGGTGGTCCCACTTACATCATTCCCTTGAAGAGATTCAACCGTCAGGTTAGAAAATACCCCGCTGACATCTCCTCCGGCTGTAGATCCGGTAGTAAGGTCATCAGACCCATCTAGGTCACCAGTATTGGTGATCACACCATTGTTTAGGTTGATTCCATTTCCAGCGGTGTAGAGTTCAACCTTGTTCCCAGAGGTCAAGCTTAAGCTATCCCCATCAAAGGCCAAGGTTTGTAACTCATTTGCGGGGTCGGAATCGGCATCGTTAATCTCATCATCCGCGGGTACCCAAAGTAGCCCTGTCCATTTAAGGATCTGGTTATTTGCAGGATTAGCTGCTGCTGGAGATAACAACTTACCTCTTAGCCCTACCACAACTGGATTGGGGTAGGTTCCGCTTAAGTCACCACCAGCAGCACTGCCATCGAGGATATCGTCATTGGGATTGGTGTCTCCAGTGTTAATGATGTTGCCACCTAAAATGGAAATACCGGTTCCAGCTTCATATAGCTTAACTGTGTTTCCATTGGTCAATGAGACACTGTCACCGTCGAAGGCTATTTGTTGAAGCTCATTTGTGGGATCGCTATCCGCATCATTTACCTCATCAGTCTCACTGATCCATAAGCCATTACCTGCATCATATTTCAGAATTTCACCATTCGCAGGATTCAGGGTGCTGGCCCCCATTGGAATTCCATTTAACCCGACCACGGTGGGGTCAGGCAAATTGCCACTCAGATCCCCGCCACTCAGGTTCGTGTTAAATGTCACATCATCGCTTGGGTTGAGGTCTCCGGTGTTGGCAATCACTCCAGCATTGATTTCAATGCCTGCTCCAGCTTCGTAGAGTTTTACTTTATTGCCATTGGTTATGGAGAGGGTATCACCATCAAAGTCTACATTTTGCAATTCATTGCTTGGATCATCGTCCCCGTCAAATACTTCATCCGAGGCTAATACCCACTGGCTGTTACCTGCATCGTATTTCAGAATTTGATCCGCAGATGGACTTGCTGTTCCGGTTGATAAGCTTACTCCGTTTAAGCCGCTTACAGTTGGATCAGGTAGATTCCCGCTCAAATCTCCACCAATGAGGTTGGTATTGACCGTGATGTCATCCAAATCATTGGTGTCTCCAGTATTGGTAATTACCCCTCCAGCGAGGGATATTCCAGCACCTGGATCAAACAAATTGATTTTGTTTCCATTGGTTAGAGACAGGCTATCCCCATCAAATCCCAGATCCTGAAGCTCGTTGGATGGGTCATCGTCTCCATCAAAGGTCTCATCATCAGCTAAAATCCAAAAATTATTAACTGCGTCGTACTTCAAAATCTGATTGGCTGTGGGATTGGCTGTTCCTGGTGCCAGCGCACGGCCATTTAATCCAACTACCGTGGGGTCTGGCAGGTTGCCACTTAAATCTCCACCCGTTAGGGTTGTGTTAAAGGTAATGTCGTCGGTGGAATCAGTGTCTCCAATGTTTAAGATAACCCCATTAAGGATCGCAATGCCAGTCCCGGCATCATAGAGTTTAACTTTATTACCGCTGGAGATTTCAATGGAGTCTCCGGAAAAGCTTAAGGTCTGAAGCTCATTTTGGGGATCTGCATCATTGTCGTCCACCTCATCGTCTTCCAAAGCCCAGAATCCGTTGGTAGCGTTATATTTTAAGATTTGATTGTTACCAGGATTCGCGGCACCAGGCGAGATCAATCTTCCCCTGATTCCGTCTACTTCTGGATTAGGATAGGTCCCATCCAAATCCCCCCCTGCGGTGGAGTTGATGTTTACATCATCATTGCCATCAAGGTCACCGGTATTGGAAATTTGACCTCCTAACAGCTGAATTCCGGCGCCCTCGGTGTACAGTGGAATGGTGTTGCCTTGGGTGATGCTCAAGGAGTCTCCATCAAAGCTGATGCTTTGAAGTTCATTGGTAGATTGGGTATCTCCATCCTGGAATAAATCAATGCTAGGAACCCATTCGCCATTAAACCATTTCAGTACCTGCCCATTTGCAGGGGGAAGGATGGAGATGGGATCACCCCGTAAGCCATCAACAATAGGGTTAGGCATGTTTCCAGCTAGATCCCCACCTAGAGTCGTGCTAGTAGTGATGTCATCATTCGGATCAACATCACCAAGGTTTTCTACTTGATAGATGTTTTGGGCAAAAGGTCCCGTAATTTGGATACCATTCCCTGCCTGATATTGAGGAAGATTAACGGTGTTGCCATTGGGCAAAATGGTCAGGGCAAAGTTTATAAGATCTAGCTCTTGAAATTCATTGCTTGGGTCGGCATCCGCATCGTTTACGAGGTCGGTACCAAACACCCAACTACCCGCCTGGCCTTTGAGAATTTGGCCGTTACCTGGAATACCTGTCGGCAGCGAAACGTTATTAATGGCCGTGACAATAGGAAGACCAAAGGTTCCTGAGAGGTTACCCGTAGCAGGCGTACTGGTGGTGATGTCATCATTCGGATCAAGGTCACCCGTATTGGTAATCACACTGCCAACAATGCTGATTCCAGGGCCTGCAACAAAACTATTACTAGCCAACTGAACCGTACTCACCGTATCCCCATCCAGTAATAGGGCAAGCTTGTTGTTACCAGAAAGATTGAGTTCATAGTCGTTGACTGAATCTTGGGAAGGAACCCAAGTCCCTCCATTCCATTTCAGCACCTGCCCTACCCCACTGCCATTAATCAAGCGCACAGGGTCTGTAAAAGCACCGCTTCCGACCACCGCTCCTTGGGTGAACGTAGTAAAACCGGGCGTGCCAATAGAATCAGGTTTCAGGGTCCATTGCCCCAAGCCGGCATCCCACTTAATTACATAGTCATTTTGGGGGTTGACTCCCTGCTGAATAGGTAGCCCAAGTATTCCTGCAACTTGAGGAGAAGGAAAAAAACCACTCAAATCCCCGGAAGCTGTATCTCCAATCATTACATCATCGCTTCCGTCTAAGTCTCCGGTATTTACTATGGTATCTCCATTAAACCCAATTCCATTCCCTGCAAACAAATTAGCCGTACCTCCTTCATCAGGTCCATTTACCCACTCAGAGCCATTCCACTTTAGCACCTCACCTACTTTCAGGCTGTCGACATTGAGGTTGACATCAATGAGGCTGTCCAAGGTTAAGGTCAGGTTATCGATGTAAGCAGCCCTCTCGGCATATAAACTATAAGGAACGCTTTGGAGCTCAGTGATGCCCATGTTGATCCAGTTCCCGCTGGCACCCTGCCGGATCTCAATCCGGGTGGCATAGCTGGTTCGTCCCCAGTCTACCGTGTCAAAGACCCCAAAGGTAGGCGTCCCTTTGCCTACGATGACGGAAAACAAACCATAGTCATTGGTCTGCACCTCATGGATCTCTTGATAGACGGCGTTACCTGTCTGGTTGTCTTGAAGGGTAAACCTTACCTGAAATAGCTGATTGTTGTAGACAACGTTCCCATTTCTGGCAACCGCCTGAAAGTTAATTCCTTGGGGGACGTTGCTAACTTGCCCGAAAGCTGATTGTAGCCCCAGGATGAGTGTAAATAGAAAAAGTAGCTGTCTTGTCCTCATGTTATCATAGGGTTTGGTAAGAGGAATTCGGAAAGGAGTTAGACAAAGAACATGGCTAAATGGAAATAGCTAAAGTCCTAGACTTTGAAATTTCCGATATTTTTGAACGTGAAAGATACACAATTGACTATACATGCAAAAGTCAATCCAAAGTACCTCGAAAGAAAAGCCATCGGCTCTCCTTTGGAAGCAGATTTCCACAGAAAGTCTCTTGATTATGTAAAAAGATGTTCACTAGCCAGGTAAGGGCTAATGAATGAAAGGGCATAGATCGTTATCATTCAAATAATTGAGCAAGGAACGGGATAAAATTAATGAAAAAAGAAGCGAGATGATGACAATTTGGGTCAAGCTTCTCGCTCCTTTTTCTTTGGTCATTATTCTAAAATCAACCTACGGGATTGTTGCCAAGTGCCTGTTTGGCTGCTAACTTCTAATTGATAAATGTATACTCCAGCTGGCAGGGTTTTTCCTGAATGATCGTGGCCATTCCATTTCAGGGCCTGGAAACCTCCAGAGAAATTTTGGGGACTCCCTTCGAAGACTAGACGCCCAAAGGAGTCACTGACCTTTAGTTTCACCTCATAATTCTCCTTTTCTGGAAGGCTAAAAGGAATGATTACTGGCCCCTGGCTTGGGTTTGGATAAGCCCGGCCTAACCAGAGATGATCAGGTTTGATCAAACCAGCCAATTCTGTAGGTGAACCATAATACAACCGGAATGGCCTTTTTTCTTCCTTAGAATAGGAACGGTATACGTCCACCTCAGCCATGTCTATCGCCACCTGTTCTACCACATCAAACAAAATAAGCTTCTTTTGGCTTGATTGCATCTGGTTGAGGTCCCACTCAAGGGTTACTTCTCTTTCGGAGAGGTTACTAGCGATTTCAAATTCCCAAATATATGCCTCTTGATTAGGGACGATGTCCTGACTCAGGTATTCATCTGGATGCTCAGATTCCGGGAATATCGCCTCCAGATAGCTCCGCAATCGAGGAGGTAGGCTTGCATCTTTCAGATCTAGGCCTTCCTCGGCATCGGGGCTCATTCCTACTGCGGAAATGCCATGATGTAGATCGCCACTAGATAAGAAGATGGGGACTCGCCAGGTAGCTGATTCCAGGTCTCCAATGCGTAAGTCTTTGGTAACCGAAATGCGGTTCACACTAGAATTCTTTCTCACTGGTACCCTCAGGGAAACCGCCGCCTTAGCAAATACAAAGCCGCCTCGGAAGGCTGGGATGAGGTTAGCCGCTTCGTAACCGTTGTTGAAGGCCAGAAAATCCTCAACCGAGTCAATCACTCCTGGGTTAGCTTTCTCTACATCTGCCCAGACAATGGGATAGGGGTATGGATTTCCCAATTGGTTCCACCCTGGCTGTAGATCCCACTGATAGGGGTGTGCATCATTGGCTTCTACTACCCTTCCAGGACCACTATTAAATTCTCTGGCCCGTCGTGTAATGATCCAGGTGCCTTCTCCCGGTGTGAGCCAATCTGCCCCTTCATTGAACTCTTGATGCTCTCCACTTCGGTATTGGAATATCCTGTATTGACGGGGATTGTAGCGGCCAAAGTCATCTAAAACCACATTGGTAATCAAAGAGTCTTGTAAATGAAGTGGCACAGTGACTACGTTATAAGCTTCTACCACTCGCCCAGTCCTTAATTCTCTTACCGACAACCCCTCATCATAAAACCGATAGGTATAATGGGTGTCCGTCTTAGCATCAAAGCCAAACCTTCCAATTACTTCAAAGTAATACTCTACCCCCATTTCGTCGATTTGTGCGAGGTCAATTGCGTATTCATAGCGTCCGTTTTTCAGCTCTACTTGAGTCTCTTCCCAAGTCGAATCTGCAATAAACTTATGGTGGACCTTTACTTCTGCAACCATGGTGTCGGTAAACAAGCGGATGAAACTTAGCACGCTGGTTGATTGGTCAGGAAAAATTTCAGGAAAGAGAGAGTCTATAATGGTGGGGATCGGGTTTTGGTACTCGAAACTGTCTCTTGGGGCGTAGGCCGATCCCTCAAAAGAAGCATCTACGCTTTGAACCGTCCAGTAATATTTACCATCCGGTAGGTTTGGAATAGTATACTGCAAGTTTGCCCCAGCCTGTCCATAAGAAACTGTACCCCGTAGGCCTGAATTCAGGTCACTCAATACCTCAACTGCTAAAGAGTCATTTTCTGCATTTTGAATCAGGATCCCAAAGGTTAGATCTTGATCCGCATCAGGGGTATCCCACGACAAGGTTACTTCATTGCCAAAAATACTTTCTCGGAGGTTTAGGGGAGCAGGTGGAGGACTACTGATAGTCGTATCTATGTTGCGGAAGACCGCAAAGGTTCTCTGGCTACCGCCCAGGTAATCGCCCGCATTAGGGCTAAAAATATCTAGCTTTCCATCTCGATCAAAATCCCCCCAAGCCACTCTGCGCAAAGAGGTAGAGTCTAATTCTCCACTACTGTTTAAATCCAACTCAAATTGAAGATTTCCTTGATTGCGATAAATGCGTACAGAAGCATCTGGATCACCAGCTACCGTGGCACCTGCCACCAAGAGGTCTGTCTTGCCATTGTCATCATAGTCTCCCAGGAGAACTGAGCCATTATATATGGCCAAAGGATCAGGATCAAGATTTAATTCTGCAAAGCTATTGCTTCCTGGCTGATACAAATAGGCTTTCAATAATGGGGAGCCATTAGACAAACCAGAAATCACCAAGTCTGGGTACGCATCAGAATTAATCATTCCCCAGGCTCCGCTTCCTTGGCTTACTTGGTCAAGGCCGCTCAAGGGATTGTCAAAGGTGCCATTCCCACGGTTTCTAGCTACGGCCGTTACGGGATTGTTGTTTACGTCTAGCCCCATTAACAATAGGTCAGGTTTTCCCCTCCGAGTCCCTGCAAATTGATCAGAAGGCACATCTTGCAGATCAAAATCAGCCCAGGCAAGGAATGCTTCTTTGACATCTATCAAACTCGCAGAACCTGCCTCATCAATGGAGAAGCCTTTGCCACCATCATTGTGATAAAGCCGGGTAAGGGGATCACCACTGTCCAGCTGGCCAGCAATGACTACGTCAGGATACCCATCTGCGTCATAGTCTGCCCAAGCTACTGCAGCCTTGTCCACCGGTTCAAACACCTGTGAAAGGATGGTTTCGATCACCAGGGTTCCATCTCCTTGGTTAAGCAAAATGGCAGCGTCCAGAAACACGTCTTGGCGACGCCCTGTGATGATCAGGTCAGGTAAATTGTCCAAATTGAAATCTCCCCAAGCGAGGCCCGCTTCGGCCAATTGTGGAAGCACAGAATTGTCATCTAACACAAATTTCCCACCCTCATTCCGATAAAGCTGGGTGATGGGTTGGACATTGGCTCCGCGCCCCGCTACCACTAAGTCTAGGTCCCCATCGCCATCATAGTCAGCTACCGCCGTGGAAGCGTTATCAATGGCTGGGATATTTGTGGTTCCAAAATAATCGGGATTTGCCCATTCAAAAGCGGGTGGAGTAAAGTCTAAGCTGAAAGTAGCAAAGGCCGAGCCTTCAAAATCCGGTTCAATTGACTGAACCCCCAGCTCATACATTCGCCCTTCCGTCAATCCTACCACTTCCCAGCTTAGGACAGACCCACTGCCACCCTGCCTTACGATCCCGCGTTGCCCCTGGGGGAACTGGGATAAAGGCGAAATGAAAAAATCTTGGTTACCGACCTCCTTGATGTAGAGTTGGTAACTAAGCCCATCTAATAAATTGGCGGGAACCCCTGCGGGTACTTCCCAGGAAAGTCTTACGGCTGAGCCAACGATCTGCACATCCAAATTGGTGGGCGTAGCAGCCGGGTTATTCGGCGTGCTCTCATCATTGCGGAATAATCCAAAGGTTCCTCCTCCTGCTAAGATTATATCTAGCTTTCCATCTTGATCAAAATCGCCCCACTCAGTGGCGCTGCCAGCGCCAGCCGTCGCTAAAAATGGATTTGCTTGGCCGTCAGCAACAAAGTCGCCACCGAGGGTTTGGGACAATAAAAATGTCTGGGCAGTGTTGCTAGCATCCCGGCCCGAAAGGAGCAGGTCACTCAAACCGTCATCATTGTAATCGCCCCAGGCTATGCCTCCTTGTGACAAACTAGGCAAGGCGGTGCTAGGTGCATATACATCCCAAAGAGATCCCGAACTCGCTCCTGTATGTTGCAAAATGTAGGTAAGTACAGGCCCGGCACTGGTAGTCCCCTGAAGAGCTAAGTCGGGAAAACCATTGTTATCAAAATCTGCCACTGAGATTGCTGGATTAGCTAATGCTTCAAATCCAGCCGGAAACACTCCAGTCAATCGGGTAAAGAGTCCCCTGCGGTTGCTTTCGTAGACCGCCGCCTGAGGGTCATTGCTAGCGCCATTGCCCATGACAAAGATGTCTTGGTATCCATCGCGATTGATGTCCATCCACCTAACTTGTCCAGGTGCCATGGCCGTCAAATTGAAGGTAGCAGATTGGAAAAAGACATTTCCTTGGCTCTGGTTAATCCAGACTTCCGTCAGTCTTTCCGCACTTTGGTTAAGGCCATTAACCAATAGATCTGGATCCCCGTCATGGTCATAGTCAGCCCAATCCACATCCGCATCCTGCCAATTACTAAGTCCCGTTCCAGTAGCTTCTTCTAGAGAATCACCGGTACTGATGTATAGTTTGGTACTCGCATTGCCACTAGCTAGTCCAATGGCCAATAGGTCGGCGTTTCCATCTCGGTTAACATCGGCCCAGCTAAGGGTAGCATCTCGCAGATCAGTTAAGCTGTTAGATAACGTTGACCGAAAATGGTAGCGTCGCCCACCTTGGTTTTCATAGATCCGAATGGCAGCTCCGCCAGCATTTAATTGACCCGCTACCGCCAAATCAAGATCTCCATCTCCATCCATATCCCCCATGGCGATATCAGCTTCATTGAAACTACCGTCTAGCCCGGCATCGAAGTAGATCGAATTCACATTGGTGAAATGAGGAGGCACATACTCAAAGGAATCTATCTGAGTAGACCATGGCCCGCCTCCCAAATCTGCTCCCACAGCCTGCACCTGCCAATAGTAGGTATCGCTTTCCAATCCCATTAATCGGAAGGAAGGACGCCCACCCACGGTTCCTGATTGAGCCAGAAACCTTAAGCCTTGATCTGAGCCATCTCCGGGTACAATGTCCCAATCTCCAATTGCCGTCCCTACACGAAGTTGGTAAGTGAATTGTTCTGGGTTAGCACCGGGCACATTCCAGCTTAAAACAGCAGAATCGGCAGAAATGGTATGAGTCAACCCACCTAAAGTCGGTGGGAGCATATTGGCAGTCAGTTCTTGATTCTTGTAAATGTGGAAAAGGAATCGGTTCCCTTGATCTTCCCCTAACTGAGCTAAGTCTACCTTTCCGTCTTGGTCCAAATCTCCCCAAGCAAGTGAGCTTCGTTCGGCTGAACTCATGGCAAGAGAACTGGTCGAGGCCAATACCAGGCTATTTCCACCATTATTCCGGTATAACTGGGTTAAAGCCAGTCCGTTTTCGTCTCGTCCACTTAGAGCCAAATCAACCAAGCCATCT
>CAZFPQ010000094.1:0-3424 GCA_964521065.1 uncultured Bacteroidia bacterium
AGTTCTGCTTTCCACTCTAGTGGGTTGCGTGAGTAGCGCTAGCCTTTTAGGAGACTATTCTACTGCTGACTTTCCTGGGTCCCTGTTACAAGTTACTCCTGATAGTGTGGCAATGATTGTTTATGGAACCATAGGTAGTGGCTACAATATATTTCTGGGGACGTATAAGTTGCGAGGTAGAAGGGTGATTTTGACTTTAACCCCATTTTATATGAGAGGTGGAACCACAGCTAGATGGGAGAAAGATGACCCTAAAAAATTTAAATATAGGGTAATCCCAGCAGGTAATTTAGCGAATGTTCGTCACCCTTCCCGGATTTTCTATAAGCAGGATAGCCTGACTCAGAGGCAATCGGAGCTTTTGAAAGCAGCTCCTTTTGTGGTAAGAGATAGTCCCTATCTGATAGAAGAATAGCACAGGGGGCGATCAGCATTGAATGCTGGGTAGGAGGATAGGTATAGGAATTAGCTTACTTATGGAGGATAGAGATTATGGCAAACGACCTCATCTCAACTAGAAAACCATGCTTAGAGGTATTCAATTTCTGTTTCTTTATATTTTATGCGGAGCTTCTTGTCATCTCCCGCTTCATAGTACATACTCACTTAGTAGAGAGGGCTCCTATGATAAGTTAGCCATTTGTCTCGAGTTAGATACAACTACAAATCAGTTCAATCTACATACACGAAACTCAAACCCTATGGTTGGCAATCATAATTATTTTGGTTCCTTTTACAGAGATGGAAACAGGTTGGATCTAATTCCTCATTTTGTAGAATATAGTTTAAACCCCCTACCTAATTCACATGAATATAGTTTCACTGTGATTGATGGTATTAGAAAGGATACACTAGATTTTTTTTATGTTTTTAATGAGACTTTTGAGCTTGATACCATTGCTAGCAAGAATTTTACTTTATCGGCTCAGAGTAGAGGAGATGTCATCTTTTTTCCCATTCGTTCCATAAACGAGACTCCCGAGTTTTTACGTATTGAGTTAGCTGAATTTGGACACTATACAATTATCGAGTACAGTTGGTACATAAATAGGCATTTGTTAATGTGGAATATTAAAAAAGAAGCTTTGCTATCTAGTGATAAGACCATCACCCTTGAAAATTGAAGCCACCCCCATTTTTAAGCCGTAAAAGTGCTATCTCAAGGGGAAGGCTACCGTGACAAAAGGATAGGATTCGACCCCTATCATGCTGCGCTGAACCCCCCAACTCGAACCAAGGCCTAGGCAGAGTCCAGCGCAGCAAATCATCCCTCAGGCTACCCCTCAAAAGCTGCCAGCTTCTCCCAATCAAAGCTCACGCCCACCCCTGGCTCATCGGGGGCGATGGCCCGGTGATCCTTGACCACCAGCGGGCGATGGGTGTACTGATCAATGGGGAAACTGTGTACTTCCAGCCAGCCTGAGTTGGACTGGGCCGATACCAGGCTCACGTGGAGCTCTTGCATGCCATGCGAACAAACCGGCAAGTCATATTGGCGCGAGAGCTTCGCTGCGGCCAGCCAGCCAGTCACCCCGCCACAGTTGGAGGCATCGGGTTGGATGAAGGAAAGCTTGGCTTGCTCGAAGGCGTAGCCAAACTCGTAAATGGTGTGCAGGTTCTCACCCATGGCCAAAGGCATCCCCGTGGCATCCGCGATTTTGGCGAAACCCAGGTAGTCGTCGGGTAGGGTAGGCTCCTCAAACCAGTAAATGTCATGCGGTGCAAAGGCCTTGGCGGCTTCGATGGCTTTCTCTACGCTCATCGAGTAATTGGCGTCCACCATGAAGGTGACCTCAGGGCCGACCAGCTTCCGTACCGCCGCTACCCGCTCTACGTCTTCGGCCAGTTCATCGCGACCGACTTTGATCTTGACTGCGTTGAAGCCTTGGTCCAAGTATCCTTGGATGTTTTGCAACAACTTTTCCAACGGAAATTGCAAGTCAATGCCCCCACAGTAGGCCCGGCAACTGTTGCCAGCCCCTCCGGCGAGTTTCCACAAAGGCTGCTCTGCTTTGCGGCAGCGAATATCCCAGAGCGCAATGTCGATGGTGGAAATGGCAAAAGAGGCAATGCCTCCTCGACCTACGTAGTGGATGTGCCACTCCAAGAAGTCATAGATCTGCTCGATCTCCGAGCCGTCCTTGCCGATCAAGGCCGGGGCTAGGTCGTGATCGATCATGGCCTTGATGGCATGGCCGCCCTTGCCGCCGGTGTAGGTATAGCCCGTTCCTTCTGAGCCATCTTCGAGGGTGATGGTCGTGGTGATCAATTCAAAATGTGTGTGATCCCCGTGTTTGGCATCACTCAGGACTTCAGCTAAGGGCACCTTGAAGAGGCGGCTTTGAATCTTTGCGATGGAAGAACTCATGAATCAGCGGTACTTGACGTAAAAGGTTTTCTTTTCTAGATATTGATCCAGCCCATATTTGCCATCTTCCCCACCGCTTCCACTGAGTTTGAGGCCGTTGTGGAAGCCTTGGTGTTGCTCACCGTGGCCTCGGTTGACGTAGACCTCTCCGAATTCCAGCTCGTCGGTCAGGCGCATGACCTTGTTCATGTCTTGGGTAAAGACCATGGCGGCCAAACCAAAATCGCTGTCATTGGCGTAGCCGATCACCTCATCGAAGGTCTCAAACTTGAGGACCGGCACGATGGGGCCGAAGATCTCTTCGTGGACGATGTTCATCTCTTGGGTCACATCGGTGAGCACGGTGGGCTCAAACCAATACCCTTTTTCAAATTGGGCACCTTGAGGTCGCCCCCCACCAAAAGCAAGGGTCGCTCCTGCGGCGGTGGTTTCGGCCACCATGCGTTCCATTTTTTCTACTTCGGCTTGGTTCATTTTGGGGCCCAGGTCGGTGTCTTCCCGCATGGGGTCTCCGACCTTCATCTCGGCCACTTTGGCCATGAATTTCTCCATGAAGGTATCGTAGATCCCGGCTTGTACGTACATGCGTTCGTTGCAGGTACAGACCTGGCCACAGTTGTCAAAGCGAGAGTGTAGGGCTCCGGCTACAGCGCTGTCCAGATCCGCATCGTCAAAGACGATACAGGGTGCTTTGCCGCCCAGCTCTAGCTGTACGTGGGTGAGGTTTTGCGCGGCTGAGCGGGCAATGGCCTGTCCCGTGGGGGTACTGCCGGTCATGGTCACCATCTTGGTAATGGGGCTTTCTACCAGGGTTTTTCCGACTTCGATGCCTCCGGTTACCATGTTCAATACACCGGGTGGAAGTCCAGCCTTTTCAGCCAATTTACACAGCTCTAAGGTGGCCAATGGCGCATCTGGTGTAGGCTTGATCACCAGGGTATTGCCGGTTACCAAGGCGGGTCCCAGTTTTCTTCCAGCCAAGGCCAAAGGGAAATTCCAGGCAGTAATGGCAACGACCACTCCGCGAGGAACCTTCTGAATCCAGATTTGCTCATT
>CAZFPQ010000094.1:3524-23935 GCA_964521065.1 uncultured Bacteroidia bacterium
GCTTTGAGAGCCGCCTCGGCGTCCTCTTTGGTTCCGTCTTGTACCGCCCCAACGACTTCTTCGTTGCTGGGATTGAGGATCTGGTCTAGTTTGCCAGAGTTAGAGGCTACCCATTGGCCGCCAATGTATTGCTGGTAGGTGGGAATGTTGCTCATTGATGGAGTCCTTTGAGGGGGAGAGTTATTGGAGATAAAAACAGAATGATTGAAAAACAGAAGTAAAAGAGGATCAAGACGAAGAAAAGAAACATTGCATCCCTTCTTTTAACCCTTCATAAGTCCTCCCCTCTTTCACTTCTTAACTAGTTAACTTCTTAACTTTTTCACTTCTTCCTACCGTCCCATCCAGCCACCGTCGACCAGCATGATGCTGCCGCTCATGTAGTTGGAGGCGTCGGAAGCGAGGAAGACGGTCGGGCCTTTGAAGTCGTCGGGTTCACCCCAACGACCGGCCGGGATACGGGCGAGAATAGAATCGGCCCGTTCGGGATTGTTGCGCAGAGCTTCGGTATTGTCGGTGGCGATGTAGCCTGGGGCAATGGCATTGACATTGACGCCCTGACCAGCCCATTCATTGGCAAAGGCCATGGTCAACTGGCCGATGGCCCCCTTGCTGGCGGCGTAACCAGGCACGGTGATGCCACCTTGAAAGGTCAGCAGAGAAGCGGTGAAAATGACCTTGCCACTCTTGCGGGCCACCATCTCTTTGCCCAACTCCCGCGTCAGGATGAACTGGGCGTTTTGGTTGACCTCGACCACTTTGTCCCAATACTCATCCGGATGCTCTACGGCGGGTTTGCGCAAAATGGTCCCGGCGTTGTTGACCAAGATGTCGATTTGGGGAAAGTCGCTTTTGACGGAGGAAATGAAGGCGTAAAGCGCTTCGCGGTTGGAGAAGTCGCATTGGTAGGCCTTGAAGTTGCGTCCCAAGGCAGTGACTTCTTTTTCTACGTCACTACCCGACAAGGGCAAAGATGCAGAAACGCCAATGATGTCGGCTCCGGCTTCTGCCAATCCGAGGGCCATGGCTTTGCCGATGCCTCGTTTGCATCCAGTAACCAGGGCCACTTTGCCATCTAACTTGAACTGTTCTAGTATGCTCATGGAGCAGGATATTTAGGGTGGTTAGGGGGAATTATTGCTGGCAATCGATCAGGTATTTCATGCCCGCAGGGTTTTGGTCTATTTCTTCGAAAATGGACTGGATGGCGCTTAATCCACTGACTTTGGTGACCAAAGAGGCAAAGGGGATGTGCCCTGAAGCGGCAATACGAATGGCTTCTTCATAGTCTTCCTCCTCATACAACCTGGCACCCAGCATTTCGATCTCAGCCCAAAAGAATTTAAACAAGTCTATTTGACGGGGTCCACCACCGTGAATGGCGACCATCACTATCCGGCCTCGAACATTGACCACTTCGGTCATGGAGTTAACCGCAGCCTGGGAACCCGAAACTTCGAAGACGCAGTCGATCATCGCTTCCTCTGTCAGTTCCGCTATCCGGGCTTTTAGGTCTTCTTCGATGGGATTGACGGTTTGAAATCCAAGGGATTCAAGCATTTCCAGTCGCTTGGGATTTACTTCGGAAATGATGACTTGAGCGCCTTTTTCTTTTAGCACGTAAGCAATCAAGGTTCCAATAGGTCCTCCGCCCATGACCAAGCAGTTTTCACCCGCTTGCACCCGCCCAATTCGCACATCGTGGCAAGCCACAGACAATGGCTCGATGAAGGCTCCGTGCTCCAAGGATAGCTCATCTGGAAGCTTGTGGAGGGTATAGGCGGGTACGGTCCAACTTTGTTGGAAAGCTCCAGCTGAGTCGATTCCGATGAATTTGAGGTTTTTGCCTACGTGGGCGTGGCCTTTGTCAGAGGGATGGGCCGCGCCAAAGTGCAAAGGACGAACCGCCACCCGGTCTCCTACCTCAAAACCGCTTACCCCTTCGCCTAGCTCGGCAACAACGGCGGAAGCTTCATGTCCCACAATCTGTGGCGGTTGAATACGTTGATCCATGACGCCATGGAAAATGTGGACGTCGGTGCCACAAACACCACAGTAGGCTACTTCGAGTCGGACCTCCCCTGCCTGCGGGGCAATGGCCTCTCCTTGGCCAAGTTCAAATTTCCCTTTTTGGGTATAAAAGGCTGCGTTCATTTTTTAGAGATTGGGAGACCTGTGGACCAGGTGAACTAAAAGCAGGGTCTAGTGAGGTCTCTGGTAGATGAATTAAGGGCTTTTGGTGTGCTTCTAAGATAGAGGAACAGATGGGGTGATGGGTGAATCCTGTTTGGAGAAGCCTATTTTGGACTCAGTCTTGCTTTGCTGATTCTCCTTTGGCTACGTGGGTGGTCACCCGCTCACAATGAAAGCGGCGAATATATTGGTAGTCATCATTCATGTATTGGTGAGTCAGTCCCCATGCCAGTGCAGCAATGGGGTTGGTTTCAGAATTGAGGGCTCGGTTGAGGCCAATGGCGTGTGGGGCTCCTTTGATCACTGAGCGAATATCAAAGTTGATTCCATCGGGTGCCCATTGAATGGTGTTTTTCTCTGGACCGTCGGTGGTGATCAGCGAGGCAATGCCTCCCTGATAAGGCCAGACACAGATTTCATGGCCACTGTTGCTGACGGGATTGTAAGGGGATTTTATATAAGGCCCCAATGGATGATCGGCAATAGCCACTCCATGACGGATCTGGCGACCCCCAAAGGTGATCTCTTCTCCCATCTGTTCTCCTTTATAGTATAGATAAAACTTTCCCTGATAAGGCAGAATGCAAGGGTCATGGACCTTGTGGCTATCAAAATCACCCTTTCGCTCCACCATGAAGCGATTGTCTACCTCTCCTTGCCAAATGCCATTGTCAGCGGGGCTCAGAATGGGGGCTTCGCTTTTGGTCCAGGGACCATCAGGAGAGCTAGACCAGGCCAGGCCTACTTGGTTTTTGACTCGAACGGTATAGGGCGATTGGACCGTTTGGTAACAGAGATAATAGCGGCCTTCGTGGACCATGATCTCTACGGTGAAGACTGAGCGATCATCATAGGCGCCTTTGGGGCCCCGGGCCACGGCGAGACCCTCTTCTTTCCAATTCCAGCCATCTTCCGAAGTCGCGTACCAGATATCACAACGATCCCAGGGGAATACTTTTTCTTCTTCGATGTTTCCTGCAAAACCATCGGTCGGCCCTACGCTTTTAGAATACCAAACGTAGTATTTCCCTTCGTGAAAGATGAGTGCGCTTGGGTCTCTGCGGACTATTCCTTCTTCATAAGCCAGATCTCCCCCTAGATCAAAGACCTCAAACTGACAAAACCACTCGTTGCCTATATCTGGCCAGGCCAAGGCCCTACGTGAGGCAGCACTCAGGTAATCTGGGTTAGTGATGCCTAAGCGATCAAGGTCTTTGGTGGTGAATGATTCCATTGCTCTTGCGGATAGTAGTGGACAAAGCCTGTTTGACGGGGATGAACCCATCTCGACTAAGTTGGGATTTTCTTTTGTTACCCTTTCGTTTCCTACACTTGATAATAACTGGACAATCAGCCATTTCTAATCACAAGCGATCGAAATGAATATTTGAGGTAGACTTTAATCCATTACATAGACGCTGATTACTGGCCATTTCACTTTTCATAAGAGACGAGATAGGACCTGTACCAAGGTAGTTCGCTTGGAGGCGGTAAGTGGCGCAAGGAGTGAAGGGTAGAGTTAGGTAAGGATAGCAGAGTAGTAAGCTTACTTAGCGGATGAGTGGTGGGATGTTGGGCAATAAAAACCTAAACATAAACTAGACAAGGATCATGATTGGTTGATCCAGGACGCTCCGGGTGTTATGTTGTAATATGGATTATGGCCCGTATAGGGGTTTTTCTACTACTTCGCCTACTTTCTTATGAGAATTGCTACTAGACAACTCGCACTTTGGGCTTCGATTCTAGGATTAGGACTGCTGTCTATTCAGGCTAAACCTATGGTGGATTCCAATCTTCTTGTGACTGCCACCCAACAATATGACCTAGCCAAGAAAATTCGCTTTTCTAACCCCGACAGTGCCCTTGGTTTATTGGACCAAGCTTACCAACAACTTCTGGTCGATGGGGATACTTCAAAGGCTGTGTACGCCTTGAAAACCTCTGCCAATATCCTAGGGAATTTAGCCCAATACAAAGAAGCCTACGACAAGTTATGGCAAGCCCTCTCGATTGCAGATAAGGCAAATTTGAGATTTATCAAGGCAGTCTTGTACATCGACATTGGCCGGCATTTTAGCTTTTACAAAAGAAGAGATAAGGCTCTTGAGTACTTCCAAGTTGCCTTGGGTATCAGCAAGGAATTGGTTGCTGAAGGAAAGATTGCCAAGTCATCGCTGACCTTTAACTATTATGCTTTTTGTTCTACCTATCGCGAGCTAGATGATTTCACGCTGGCTCGGAAATATTTAGACAGTTGCTTTCAGCATGCAGCTTATGGCGATGCTCCCATCAAGGATGCCTTTTTGACTTTCGAACTAGGCAGTATTCAAACCGCCGAGAAGGATTATGCGGAAGCGCTTCAGACTTTTGAGTCTATCCAGCCCTGGTTTGAGGCCAATGATCCATCCTACTTGGTCCTTTTTTACACCTACATGAGCGATGCCCTATCTGGTCTTGGGCGCTTAGATGAAAGTGAATTTTATTACAAAAAAGCCCTTGAGATTTCGGATGAATACAAGATGCACATTGATTTCTCTCCCATCGTACATGAGAAGTTGTCGGTGCTCTACCTGACTAGAGGCGATTTATCCGCGGCTTATCAAAGTCTGAGCCGGGCCAAAGAGCTAGATGCAAAATTCTTTGATAGTCGAAGTGCTGCTAATCAGTCCCTGCTAGAGATTCAAGATGCTTTCCGCCACGAACAAGAAGCCCAACAAGAACTGCTACAGAAGCAAAAACTAGAACGGCTGGAGCATCAGGAAGATATCTGGTTTCTTGAGCGGATCATTTTGATGGTATCCCTGCTGTTTATGTTCACCGTAGGCTATTTGTTTTTTAAGTACATGCGGGCTAAATACCAAGCTGAGAAACAGGTCCTCAAGAAGCAGAAAGAGCTTGAACTCAAAAAAGCCAATGAGGTCCTAGAGATCAAGAACAAAGAGTTGGCTACCTCCGCTCTGAAACTAATCGAGAAGGATGAAAACTTAGCCTTGCTGAAGAGTAAGATCAAAGAAGCCAATGGCAAAGGAAACCTCGATATCCGTGAACTGAATAAAGTAATGCGCTCTATATCAATTAGCAATGACCGCACTTGGGAGGAATTTGAGGCCCGGTTTGTAGCTGTCAACCAAGATTTTTACGAGCGCCTAATGAAGGAATATCCCAAGCTCTCTCAGCGAGACTTGAAGCTGTGTGCCTTGATCAAGTTGAATT
Source organism: uncultured Bacteroidia bacterium (assembly GCA_964521065.1). Taxonomy (GTDB): domain Bacteria; phylum Bacteroidota; class Bacteroidia; order J057; family J057; genus CAYVAP01. The sequence continues at coordinate 8,934 of CAZFPQ010000094.1, forward strand.
TTTCTAGCAAAGAGATGGCCAAGCTTCTGGGTATTTCCGTAGAAAGTGCCCACACCTCCCGCTACCGCCTGCGGAAGAAGATGAATTTAACCCGAGATGTGAACCTCGCAGAGTTCATTGCGAACTATTGAGGGCTTACTGATATGGTTATAATTGGACCAACGATTAGTTTTTTTGGGCTCGGAAACAGCGGGTGTTGAGGAATTGTCTAGTTATTGGGTGAGGGCCAAATGCATGAATAAAATAATATTTGTCTGAGGCCTAAAAACATCGGACTAAATTCAGTTTACTATTATGCCCTTCATTGAGTGTGCACAACCCCTAGAAGGTCTGTTCTTGCTTCAAGCGGAGCCCAACTCACTGGGTAACAAAATGCCCCTTGCGTTGAGAGGGGAGTAATGGCCTGGGAAAGTTCGTTGGTTCGAAAAGAATGAAAAGAAACTTTTTATGGGAAACACACACACATCAGAGAGAGTTAGTCAAATAAAGGCTTTTCAATATGCCTTTATTGTGTCGCTTGGTGGACTAATTTTTGGCTTAGATGCTGCGATTATCTCTGGGACTACTCGTTTTATTTCCACAGAGTTTCAGCTAACAGATTTGAGGCTAGGGGCGGTGGTGAGTGCACCAGGATTCGGGGTGCTTTTTGCCCTCTTGGGAGCGGGTTATCTCAGTGATCGTTACGGACGAAAGAAAATTCTCCAACTGATCGCAAGTTTGTATGTGTTGTCAGCGGTTTTTTCTGCCTTGGCCCCTTCCTTTTTGGCTTTGGTTGCAGCTCGATTCATTGGAGGCTTGGCCTTTACCTCCCTTTCCTTGGCTTCGATGTATATCGGAGAGATTGCTCCCTCACACATGAGGGGGAAATTGGTTTCGATGAACCAGATCAACATCGTGATTGGCCTTTCTGCCGCATACTTCATCAATTACCTGATCTTACAAGCTTCTGACTCGGGTGCTGCCTGGGTCGAAGCCATAGGCATGGATCAACATACTTGGCGTTGGATGCTTGGTGCTGAAATTCTGCCCGCCATAGGTTGGTTGCTGTTGCTGTTCCGCATCCCCGAAAGCCCACGTTGGCTGGTGATGGTGGGTCGTAATGACGAGGCCAGACGTATTTTGCAAGAGGTGCAGCCGGCCTTAGAGCCTGCGCAATTGGTCACGGAGATTGAAAGCAGTGCCCATTTAGAAGGAAAAAGCCTTTCTACCTTTGATCAGGTGAAAATGCTTTTCAAGCCGAGTATGCGAACGGCCTTTATCATTGGCCTTGTGGCGGCGGTGGTTCAACCCGTTACGGGCATCAATGCCATCATGTTTTATGCCCCCATGGTATTCGAGCAAGTGGGTATTGGTACCAATGCAGCGTTCACTCAAGCGATTTACGTGGGACTGAGTAGCATCATATTTACGGTACTGGCCCTCCTATTGATTGACCGGGTGGGACGCAGGCCCTTGATTCTTTGGGGACTGTTATGGGCCGTGGGTAGCTTGGCGGTCTGTTCAATTGGCTTTGGGATGGCTACGTATGAGCTAAGTGCCGAATCGATTCAACATCTGATGGCTCAACCTGAGGTGGTCGAAACCTTGGACGTGACCAGTCTAAAAGCCATGGTCGGTCAGAGCTTCGATAGTGACGTAGCCTTTAAAAATGCATTAAAGACTATTTTAGGAGAGTCTGCTTTACGAGAACACCAAGGAGCGCTGATACAGCAGGCAGGGCAAATGAATGCGACGCTCATCTTGTTTGGGATTTTGAGTTTTATTGCCGCTTTTCACTTTTCCATAGGACCCATCATGTGGGTGATTTTTTCTGAGATTTTTCCCATCAAAACTCGAGGCATAGCCATTCCCTTTTTCGCCTTGGTCACCAGCATCATTAGCTACCTGATCCAGCAATTTTTCCCTTGGCAATTGTCGGTGATGGGTATTAGTGAGGTGTTTTTGTTTTACGCATCCCTGTCGGCCTTGGGATTATTGTTGCTCATCCGCTTTCTCCCTGAGACCAAAAACAAGAGTATTGAAGAGATCGAAATGTCCTTGACCCGAAAGCCAGAAAGGCAACCTGACCCTGCATTTGAGACGAACTAGACAAAAACTTGACCGGGCTGAAATGCTCAATTTCAGCTATGGGATTGCCAGCGACTCATTCTAAGTTGTGTGCACTACAACGAGCCTTTTCAAACTTCGAAAGGGATCAAAACACCAACCAAACTTCTATTAACTACTCGTCTATGAGTTTGCTGAAAACGATTACAAAAGCGCGTTGGCTCCTTTTTTTGCCAGCGTTCACCTTGAGTATTGCCTTGGGACAAATCCAGATAAGTGGCACCGTTACTGGATCCGGCGATGGAAATCCCTTACCAGGGGCTAAGGTCCTGGTCCTCGGAGAGAATACAGGGGCCTACACGGGTGCCGAGGGGGAATTTAGTATCTCGGTTCCAGATACCTCCGCCAGTTTGGAGGTCTCTTACTTTGGATTTGCTACCCAGACGGTGAAGATTGGTGACCAAACCCAATTTCAAATATCTATGGAACCTGGCGACAATTCCCTAGATGAAGTGATCGTAGTTGGATACGGTAGCAAGAAGAAGGTAGATGTCACCGGGGCTATTTCGTCTATTTCCGATAAGGATTTTGAGGCCCAGCCTTTGACCCGTATTTCGGATGCATTACAAGGTCGTGCAGCAGGGGTACAAGTCAACAGTACCGACGGTTCTCCGGGTAACAATGCCCGGATTAGGATTCGAGGCACCAATTCGATCACGGGTTCTGGTGCCCCCTTGATTGTCCTTGATGGAATCATTGGGGCTAGCCTAGGAGCTATCAACCCAGCCGAGATCCAGTCTTTCCAGGTACTCAAAGATGCTTCATCCACCGCCCTGTATGGCTCTCGGGGGGCAAATGGAGTTATCTTGATCACCACCAAGCGAGGAGAAAAGGGCGCACCTAAAGTAAGCTTTGATGCTTTTTGGGGACTGCAATCTCTACCCAGAAAAATCGATGTAGTAGATGGAGGCACCTACGCCCGCCTAGTCAATGAGCAGCTTGCGGTAGGGGGCGGATCTCCCGCCTTTAATGATGAAGCCTTGGCTACCCTCGATTCCACTGGTGGGACCGATTGGCAGGATGAAATTTACCGCAGTGGCCTAGATGCCTTGCAACAGAATTACTCAGTTTCTGTTTCTGGAAAAAGCAACAAAGTTGGTTATTTCTTCTCTGCTAACTATACCGATCACGAAGGGATTTTGATCAACAACTTCTACGACCGGGTTGCGCTTAGAAGCAACATCAACGCCGACATCAGTGACCGACTCAACGTTGGGGTGAACTTGACCCTTTCAAAAGAGCGGGCCTTCAATGGATTCATCAGCAGCCTACTTTTTGCCCCTAATGCTTCGGCCTTGGTGTTTGATCCGACTTCGCCTGTTTTTACCGAAGACAGCGTTCCAGTACGTTTCTCAAATTTTGGTTCGATAGGTGTATCTCCCGTAGCGGCAGCCCTAGGCCGTGAAGACGATCGACAAACCTATACCCAAACCGGAACCGCTTTCCTGAATTATGAAATAGTCAATGGCCTGACCTACTCCTTGACCGCAGGGGTTCGCAGCGTTCAATATACCGGAACCAACTTCATCGCTGGATATGCTACCAATGGCGTCAATGAAGGCAGTGTCTTCAACAACGACTTCATTCAGTGGCAACACACCCACTTGCTTCAATATCAAAATACCTTTGGTGGTATCCACAATGTGACTGCCAAGGCAGTATTTGAAGAGCAGTTTACCGACAATTACAGTTCTTCCGCTCGCGGCCAAAATCTCTTGGTCGAAGGCGTAGGCGTCGACAACATTGGTTTCGCTGGTTCACAAGTCATCACTTCTGGCCAATCTCAGCGAGGCATTCGATCTTTCGTAGGTCGGGTTGAGTATGATTTAGCTAACCGATACCTGGTCACAGGTACCGTAAGGGTAGATGCTACCTCGGTGTTTGCCCCAGAAAATCGGGTGGGTACCTTTCCTTCGTTGGCCGTTGCTTGGCGGATCAACAACGAAAACTTCATGAAAGGGGTTAGCCAGTTGAGTAACCTGAAACTACGAGCCAGCTATGGGCAAATCGGTAACCAAGCGATTTCTCCATATTCTACCTTTGCCACCTTGCAGACGGGACTTCAGTTCAACTCTGTGTTGAACAACACCGAGGCCATCGTAGGCATTGCCCCAGGAAACTTTGCTCGGCCAGGTCTGATTTGGGAGACCACTACCCAGCTTGACTTGGGACTCGACGTGGGACTGTGGGATGGGCGTTTCAATATGAGCTTGGATTTTTATGACAAACTGACTACTGATTTGTTGCTGTTTGTGAGTGTCCCATCCTACACGGGTATTTCTAGCGACTTGCGTAATGTGGGTTCATTGAGAAACCGGGGATTTGAAATTGACTTGAGTGCAGTAATCGTGAACAACGGCGATTTTTGGTGGGAATCTAGCTTTAACCTGGGGCGTAACATTACTACCGTACTTGACCTAGGCGATGAAGAAGAGTTATTTGTGGGAGGATCCTTTGCGGGTTCAGGTAGTATTCGCTCTCGGGTAGAAGTGGGAGACCAATTAGGAAACTTTTTGGGCTACGTGAGTGAAGGTGTATGGACCACAGAGGAAGCGGCTGAAGCCGCAGAGTTTGGACTCAGCCCTGGCGACGTGAAGTACCAAGACTTGAACGGTGATGGGGCAATCAATGGAGACGATGTAACGGTAATTGGCAACGGTGCCCCTGATTTTGCATGGGGTTTCAACAATACCTTGAGCTGGAAAGGCTTTGACTTAAATATTTTCTTCCAGTCAATCATCGGGCACGACATCTTCAATATCCAGCGTTCCATCATGTTGGGCGCCAGTGGAGACGTGCGTACCCCTACCCATGGCGATATCCGTGACCGGTGGACACCAGAAAACCAAAATACCGACATTCCCGCTTTCTCTTCTACCAACTTTCAGGTGCCAGAAGATTCCCGCTTCATCGAAGATGGGTCTTTTGTCCGCTTGAGAAATGTCCGACTCAGCTACACCTTCTCACCTGAACTATTCAATGCGAACTTTTTCCAAGGCTTGACCCTCTACGTCAGCGGCCAGAATCTCTACACCTTTACCAACTATAAAGGCTATGATCCAGAAGTCTCTGGAGCGGGAGATTCAAACGTCAACTTGAGTATCGACAACGGTACCTATCCCAACCCACGGGTAGTAACCCTTGGCGCCAACTTGAGCTTTTAACGATTAAGGAGACTTACTAACTATTGAATTCATGAAACATATAGGTAATCGAATATTTGTATTATTTCTGACCTTAGGGTTTTCCATGATGGGTTGTGTCAGCCTAGATGAAAAGCCTGATGGTTTACTGACTCCAGAAACGTTTTACAACACTCCCAATGACCTAAAAGCGGGTGTTGTGGCTACCTATCGTCCTTTTATGGAGTTTTGGCTCAACGCCCAAGGAGGAATCCCTACCTTGGCTGGAGACGATGTCACCTCCCGGGAGGGGAGTAACAAGGAGCCTTTCCGTGGGTTTGACCGCTTCACGGCTAATCCCGCTTATGGCTGGCTGCAACAGCACAATTGGGATCCTTTATTCAAAGTAATATTTCACGCCAATGCTGTGATCAATAACTTCGAGCAAATCGAAGAATCCTTTGGGCGTGATGCTACTGCCGCAGAAGCTTTTTTCCTGCGTGCTTGGGCCTATTTTAGGTTGGTGCGGACCTTCGGGCCTGTGCCACTGATCACCGGTGCAGCTACTGGAGAAGAGCCTCGGGCCTCGGTGGATGAGATTTACCAATTGATCATCTCTGATTTGCAGTTTGCTGGAGAGAAATTACCCGCGTCTTGGTTCGGAGAGCCCGGCCGGGTGACCAAGTGGGGGGCCAAGCTCCTGTTGGCCAAAGTCTACCTCACCTCCGCTGGTTGGCCTTTGCAGCAAACGGGCAATTATGCCTTGGCGGCATCTACCGCTCAGGAGGTCCTAGATGGCAGCAGCTATCGCTTGCTACCCAACTACCGAGACCTATGGCTAGAGAGCAACGACAACAACAGCGAGAGTGTACTGGCGGTGCAAGCTTGTGCAGATTGTGGAGACTGGCAATTGGCCAACCGCATGCCTCACTCAATTGGGGCTGAAGCCGAAGAGTCTGGCTGGGATGATTATTATGCGGAAATCAACTTCTTCAAGGAGTTTCCTGAAGGACCTCGTAAGGAAGCAACTTTCCAGACTACCTTTTCAGGCAATATTCCTTGGGAGCAAACCTCTCAAGGTCATCCTTACTACCACAAAACCCGTGGGTTTGAGGTAAATAAAATCAGCAGCCTCAACGCCTATGTGATGCGTTTTGCCGATGCATATTTGATCTATGCAGAAGCAGCCAACAAGGCTGAAGGAAGTCCCAGCGCAGCAGCCTATGATGCCGTGAACACCATCCGTCGCCGGGCTGCAGGGGTATCTTTGACTGCCCCTAACCAAGATGTGGATTTAGCTGGATTGAGCGGCGATGATTTCCATGCGGCCGTAGTAGCAGAGCGTGGTTGGGAATTTGCGGGGGAGTGGGAGCGCTGGTGGGACTTGGTGCGCAACCAGATGGTTGCGGAAGCCACCGCGAAGCGTGATTTCCCCAATGAATTACCTCTCAATGGTGCAGTGAGCCCAAGTTCCGAGGCTTCCTTTGAACCCTATTACTATGCGCCTATTCCCTTGAACGAAATGTTGCTTCGGGAAGACTGGGAACAAAATCCCTGTTGTCGCTAAGTACAGCGTAATGAAAGTTGTTTGCTTTGTCAATTTCGCTTGAAACTTGACTTCGTCGGCTGGAATCGGAATTGATCGAATTTTTACCTTTCGCCTGCCTTCTTCAAATTGGCAAAAAACTTCTGTAACGGTGTACTAAGATTATTGTGAATCAGGTAAAGGAAGCCTCATCCTGGATTTATTCCTGGGCGGGGGCTTCCCATTTTACTTACATGATTGCGAGATAGGGAGAATAGAGGACTTTTAAATCGCGACCTGTGTGGCAAAAATTCTCAGTCAAAGGACTGCCGAGATCAGCCAGCCTCACCTCCCGCCTCTCGCTTCTCGCCTCTCGCCTCTCAATCAGGACTTATGCACTACCTACGCTACTATATTATCCTGGCACTGCTTTGCCAACTCGTTGCTTGTGGACCTCCCACCTCCCCTGGATCCAACTCAGGTTTTGTGAAGGTCGCTAGCTCAGAATCAGGTGTTGACTTTAACAATCAAATCACTGAGACCCCCGAGCTCAATTACTTTGTCTATCCTTATTTGTACTTAGGGGGAGGGGTGGCCGCTGGAGATTTTGACCAAAACGGATTCACTGATCTGTTCTTTACCGGCAACATGGTCCCCAATCGCTTGTATCTCAACCAAGGGGGATGGCAGTTTGAAGAGGTGAGTAGTTCCTCTGGAACATTAGGAGATGGCCGTTGGTATACTGGCGTGACCACCGTAGACATCAATCAGGATGGCTGGCTTGATATTTACCTCAATGTCTCTGGAAAAGGAGGCTTGCGGGAAAATCAACTCTTAGTCAATCAAGGGCTGCAAAAAGGAAAGTTGACTTTCAAGGAAGCGGCACGCGAATATGGCATCGCTGACCCCGGTCCTTCTATTCAATCGGTGTTTTTTGATCCCGATGGAGATGGTGACTTAGATTTATTTGTGGCCAATTATCCCGCTGCTCCCTTTGGAAGTCCCAATGGATACTACCTCGATAGAATGGAAAAACTCCAATGGCTTGAGAGCGATCATTACTATGAAAATCAAGGCCAGGGGACTTTCGTTGAAAAAGCAAAAGAAGTCGGCTTAGCTAACTATGGCCTCACCTTGGGCATCAGCGCCGCAGACTTTGATGGTGATGGGGATGATGACCTGTATCTGTCCAATGACTTCAATACCCCAGACCGATTTTTTGTTAACCGCGGAGATGGAACCTTCCAAAACCAGCTTCAGCAGGAGGTCAACCAGACCTCCTTGTTCGGCATGGGCTGTGATGCGGCCGATTACAACAACGATGGGCTATTGGACCTGATCCAAGTAGACATGACCCCCCAAGATTACCGGCGCAGCAAAGAAAATATGTCCCGAATGAATCCTTCTCTATTTTGGAATACGGTGCGGAGTGGGTTCCATTATCAGTACATGTATAACTGTCTTCAGCTAAACCGAGGTACGGATCCCCAAGGAGTCCAACGCTTTAGCAACGCAACGCGACTGGCGGGGGTGGCCTCGACCGATTGGAGCTGGGCCCCCCTCTTTGCCGACCTGGACAACGATGGCTGGAAAGACCTTTTTATCACCAATGGCGTCAAACGAGACGTCAATAACCGGGATTTTTTCAACCAGATGCAGATTGATATCAATTTTTCGGGTGGAACTAAAGTGGTTGATTATCAAAAGATTCCTTCTGAACCGATCGCCAATTATGCCTTTCGAAACGGGGGTGATTTGTCATTTGCGGATCAAAGCAAAGATTGGGGATTAGATGACAAAGGCTTTTCTAATGGTGCAACCTATGCCGACCTAGACAACGACGGGGACCTAGACTTGGTCACCAACAACATCGATGGCGAGGCTGGACTCTATCGGAACCAGAGTCAAGGCCAGCATTTTTTACGGATAAAATTGAAGGGCCCTCCTCAAAATCCCCTAGGAATAGGCGCCAAAGTTGCCCTTAAGGGACAAAACCTGAGCCAAACTCAGCAACTGACCTTGACCCGAGGCTTCCAATCAGCGGTGGAACCCATCTTACATTTTGGCTTAGGATCGATGGAAAAGGTGGATGAAGTACAAATCACTTGGCCGGATGGAAAGAGGCAAGATCTCGCCCAGGTAAAAAGCAATCAGGTGTTGGAAATAGCCTATGCCCAGGCAGTCGATTCGAAGGATGGGCCGCAGAAGCGAGAGTCACACTTGTTTGCAGCCGTTCAGCCTGCCTTCGACCAAGCCTTTCGGCACCAAGAAAACAAGTATGATGACTACCTGCTCGAACCCTTGCTGCCTTATCGCCCCTCTACTTTGGGACCAGGGCTGAGTGTAGGTGACATCAACGGAGACGGGCTAGAAGACTTTTTCGTAGGGAATGCTTACGATGCCCCTAGCCGTATGTATGTCCAGACGCCTTCAGGAGGCTTCGAATTATGGCCAGGTCCTTGGGAGCTTGCACTCAAGGCAGAAACCCAGGGCTCCTCTCTTTTCGATGCGGATGGAGACGGTGACCTGGACCTCTACGTAGTCAATGGAGGCAATGAATTTTTCCGCCGACCAGACATGGTCCAGGATCATTTATACGTTAACCTTGGTCAAGGTGAATTTGTCGCTGCACCCAGTGCCCTGCCAGAGATTACCGCCAGCGGGAGTCAGGTTCGACCGGCTGATTTTGATGGGGATGGAGACCTAGATCTTTTTGTAGCGGGTCGTTTGGTTCCTGGGCAGTATCCCCTGCCTGCGCGTAGTTACCTGCTGCGAAACGAGGGCGGAAGAGACGGTCAGATTCGCTTCCAGGATGTAACCCAAGAAATGGCACCTGAGTTGTCAGAAGCTGGCTTGGTGACAGATGCACTATGGCTAGACTACAATGGCGACCAGCGTTTGGACTTGGTGATCGCCGGGGAATGGATGCCTCTACGGATCTTCACCAATGAAGGCCAGCATTTCCGAGAAGATACCGAATCAAGTGGCCTTGTTGCGGCCGTTGGGTGGTGGCAAAGCCTAGCTACGGGTGATTTTGATGGAGACGGAGACCCCGACTTGATCGCGGGTAATTTGGGGACCAATTTTAAATATCAGGCCCGCCCAGAGGAGCCATTCAGTGTTTATTCAGGAGATTTTGATCAAAACAAGCGATTAGACATCGTACTTAGTTATGAGAAAAAGGGTATTCAACTTCCCCTGAGAGGCCGAGAGTGCTCCTCCCAGCAAATCCCGACCATTGAGCTCAAATTCAAAGATTACCATTCCTTTGCTACGGCTACACTGCCAGAGATCTATGGAGATCAAAACCTTGCCGATGCCCTGCAATACCACGCCACACATTTTGCCAGCAGTTGGGTAGAAAACCTTGGCCAGGGAAAATGGGAAATTCATCCTCTACCCAATATGGCTCAGCTATCTTCCGTCCAAGATCTCTTGGTTCGCGACCTAGATCAAGATGGGCATTTGGATGTGCTCTTGGGAGGGAATTTGTTCCAAACGGAGGTCGAAACGCCCCGCAATGATGCTTCCTATGGGCTGTGGCTAAAAGGAGATGGTGAGGGACATTTCAAAGCCATAGATGCGGCCCAGAGTGGCTTATATTGGTATGGAGACCTAAAAAGTTTGGCTACCTTGACTTGGCGGGGGAACGATGCCACCCCTTTGTTCATTGCCGCCAGCAACGACGATACCTTACAATTTGTGACTTTTGGCCATGAGCTTCCTTAATCTTTATAGAACCATTTTGGCAGCCTTGAGCTGCGCGGTGATGATCGGCGGGTATACGGCTTGTGGGACGGCTTCTACAGGCGAAAGCTCAGATGCCCTCGTAGAGCTCACTTTACCCCAATTGCAATTTGCCGAAGTGAGTGAAGCGGCTGGCTTGGTAGCTAAGCATGAATCAGGCGCTTATGGAGAGTTTTTTATGCCTGAAATCATGGGAGGAGGAGCTGCCTTTTTTGACTACAACCAGGATCATTGGCCAGATATCCTGATGGTAGGAGGAGGAGCTTGGGAGAAAAGTGAAACCCAATCGGTTCCCGCCCTGAGGCTTTGGGAAAACCAACAAGATGGTACATTTCGCGAAGTGAGCCAGGTACTAGGACTAGATCAGATCGATGTCTATGGATTTGGGGTGAGCATAGGTGATGTAGACAATGACGGTGACCAGGACATTTACCTAACTGCTTTAGAGGAAAACTTGCTGTTGATCTTTGATGGGGAAACTTATCAAGAGCAAGGAAAAGCCAGGGGAGTCGCAGGGAAAAAAGCTTGGAGTACCGCCTCCATTTTTTTCGATGCGGACCAGGACGGCTACCTAGATCTCTTCGTGGGTAACTACCTGATTTGGAACCAAGATATGGACCGCAACATCTGGTGTTCCATCGATGGGGTTTCGGATAATTATTGCCATCCCGATTTATACGAAGGTGAGCAAGGGGTCTTTTACCACAACAATGGGGATGGGACATTCAGCGACTGGACCGAAGAAGCGGGCTTCATTGGGCCTAACGGCATAGCCCCCATCAAAACTTTGGGCCTAGCGGCCATGGATGTCGATCAAGATGGGTGGATGGACTTGGTGCTAGCCAATGATATGCAGCCTGACCTTTTGTTTCACAACCGGGGCGACGGCAGCTTCGAAGAGATCGGGATCGCCTCAGGGATCGCCTACAACCGCCAAGGTAAGCCCCGGGCGGGAATGGGCATCGTAACGGGAGATCTAGACCAAAGTGGACGAGAAAGCATCGTGGTGGGGAATTTCTCACGCCAGCCTATCAGTGTGTTCAAGTCCATGCCGGGTGGCATGTTCATTGACCAGACTTATCCTTCCCAGATTGGGAAGCCCAGTTTTTTGACCCTGACATTTGGCCTGAGCTTGTTTGATGTAGACCTAGATGGAGATCAGGATCTTTTCGCGGCCAATGGGCATGTGTTTACCGACATTGACAAAAAAGCCGCCAACATTAGCTTTCGTCAACCTCCCCATTTTTTCCTCAATCAAGGCAATGGCACGTTTGTGGATGAGGCCGATCAAATGGGGGCCGCTTTGCAAGACTCTCTGGTGGCGCGGGCATCTGCCTATGCAGACTACGATCAAGATGGAGACCTAGATTTATTAATCAGCGAAAACAATGGACCCCTGCATCTGCTGAGGAACGAGGGGGAGAATTTGGGTAATTACTTTAAGTGTTTGTTGCGCGGCGATTCGGGCAACTTAGCTGCCATCGGAGCCCGAGTAGAAGTGTTTTACGGAAGTCAACAACGGCAAATGAAGTGGGTCAAATCTTCCGAGGGCTACCTCTCTCAATCTGAACTTCCTTTGACTTTTGGCTTAGGAACTACCACCGAGCTTGACAGCTTACGGGTCCAATGGCCTAATGGAGATGTCAGTGTCTTCCAAGACTTGGCCGCCAATCAGTTTCTACTCCTTAAGCAAGCCAAGAAAAATCCAAGCCGAATTTCCTGGTCAGGAGAAGGGATGTAAGGCCTATTTTTTTATGTTAAAAGCTATTTGTAGGCGGAGTTAAAGAGGCATGGGAAGTTATCAGGGAAAAAAAACAGGTCAGCAAGCGAGGCTATTTTATGGCTTAATGGGCTTATGGCTGGTGATGTTGGTCAACAGCCTGCTCTTATACGTGCTAGACTTTGCGGTTTTGTCATTTGCCTACCGAGGTAGCCTGGTTTTTCACGTCATGTTAGGCAGCTTATTGGTGATTCCGTTGGTGGCTTTTCTGGTTTATCATTTGGGACGAATGCCACATCGAGACAACCGCAGGTCGATGTGGCTGGGCCTACTGACTGCCTTTGGCGCTGGCGTCACCTTGCTGAGTGGCTTGGCCATGCTAGCACCCAGTCTCAATGGATTCAAAAGCGCCTTGCTGTGGATGCATCTAGGGTCTATGTGCCTCAGCTTGCTTGGCATTGCCCTTCACATAAAATCTCGCAGGAAGAGGAGCTTTCATTTTTTCGTGCCCCTGAATAGAAAGACTTGGCGGATTTCCCCGCTTTGGCGGCAGACCTTTAGCTGGAGTGCCAGCATAGGGAGTTTTTTGATGTTGCTACTGATTTTTTCTTTTCGCCCCCAGAAATCAAGCGCACCTACTTTTACCCAGGACCGAATGCTGCCTGCGGCCATGGTTTTGCCCGAAAAGGAATGGTTAGATCACCAAACCCTAGATGGAAGCAGCAGTTGCGGCGATGCAGGCTGCCACCCAGATATCACCGGACAATGGCAAGAGTCTGCTCATCACTTTTCCTCCTTCAACAACCCCTATTATGAGCGCTCAATCGAAGTACTCTTGGAACAAGGAAAGCCTGAAAAATTGCGTTGGTGTGCCTCTTGCCACGACCCCTTGGTGCTCAGCAGCGGAGGGATCGAAGGGGATGGATTCAAGGTGATCAAGGAACATCCCGCCCGTGATAAGGGAATTACTTGTTTGACCTGCCACAGCATGCAAGGCGCCCAAGACATCACTGGCAATGGCAACTATCAGCTAGCGGACCCCGGTTATGCCTCGATGGGACAGACCATGTGGGGCGAGTGGCCTGAGTTTCGCAAGCAGATGATCCACAGTCGCCCCAAGCCACACGGGGCTACTTTGCTGTCCACTTATTTGAAAACCGAAGAATACTGTACCTCCTGCCACAAAGTATCTGTACCTGCTTCGGTGAATGACTACCGTTGGAAGCGCGGGCAAAATCAGTACGATGCTTGGCACCAAAGCTCCTTTTCCAACCGGCATCCTCGATCCTTTTACACCCGTGATAAGCAGACCTGTACCACTTGTCATATGCCTTTGGTGCCCTCTTTGGATCAAGGCAATGACCAGGGCTTGGTTAAAAGTCATCGTTTTGCTGCCGCCAATAGCGCCCTACCCAGTCTCAATGGACACCCAGATCAGCTGGCGGCGGTAAAGGAGTTTCTCCAAAATGACATCGCTGTGGTGGATATTTTCCGGGTGAGCATCAACGGGACTAGCTACGGACCCGAAGCGAAGCTGCCCCCATTTAGTCCAGGAGATCAAGTTCTGGTGGAAGTATTGGTGAGTAACCGCAACGTAGGCCACCATTTGCCTGCCGGCACCAATGACAGCAATGAATGGTGGCTGGAAGTAGCGTTGAAGAATGAAGCCGAACAGACCTTGTTGATCTCTGGAGGGATGCGAGGTGCTCAGGTAGACAGTACTGCCCACTTTTTTCGCTCAGTGCTTATTGATGAAGAGGGCAAGCTAATTGATCGCCGCAATGTGCATCAGTGGAGGGCTACAGTGCTATCCACGGCCATTCCATCAGGACTGACCCAGTTGGTGAGGTATGGCTTTGAAGTACCGGAGGGGGAAATTCCTAGCCATCTTCAAGTCAGGCTGAGACAACGAAAGTTTAATGATTTTTTCCACCGCTTCACCTTTGCCAAGGGGGCAAACATACCTGAAATTCCCATTATTGACGTAGCCCTCACGCAACGAAAAGCTGGCGAGGTACTTCCTGCTAAGCTTGCGGCTTGGCAGCGTTGGAATAACTACGGAATTGGCCTCATCGGTGAAGAAAATTTTGCGGCGGCTCTGGCGGCCTTTAAAAAAGTCGCTCGCATGCGCCCTGATCTACCAGATGGAAGATTAAATCAAGGACGGGTTTTGCTTTTGGAGGGAGATCTCTTAGCGGCTCAGAAAGCCTTCGAGGCCGTGCTGAAGGATTTTCCTGGCCATGCGACCGCATCATATTTTTTAGGAGAATGCTTGGTGGGCTTGGGGGAACACGAAGCAGCTCTGGCCTATTGGAATGAGTTGAAATCAAGCTATCCCCGCGACCCTGTGCTACGATCTGGGCTGGGTGAATTGTATTACCTGCTGGGATATTATACCCAAGCCGAAGAGGAGTATCTGGCTGCTTTGGAGGTTGATCCTGAGAATGCCAGTGCCCTCTACCGCATGATGCTCTTGGCGGGTGCCCAGCAAAAGCCTGAAATGGCCGCTCAGTGGCAAGAGAAATATGTCTACCACAAGAACAATGAAGCCGAGGCTACCCTAGCTGGGCGCTATAAGCAGGAACATCCTCAAATTAACTACGAGGCGCAGCCGGGGCATGTTCATGCTTTGTCGCCACCAGGTTTGGCCAGCAAGGGTGATTCCTTATAGAAGAGTACAAAACAGCGGGAATAGACTAAGGGGAAGGGGTTAAGGAAGTTGAGAGGTGTCGGGTGACATAGAGTTTTAAACATGAAGTGCTAAAAAGTTCTGTACACTTTT
>CAZFPQ010000095.1:0-17896 GCA_964521065.1 uncultured Bacteroidia bacterium
CCAACCTCTCAAGATCTCCATATCTCATCGTCTCAACATCTCAAAAACAATCATCATGAAACCTTATCTTCCATATATACTCTTGTTAAGTCTCCTAGCCCTAATCGTCGGCTGCACTACCCAAGCGGAGCCTGGGGCTGAACCTCCTCGCAGTGAGCTTAAAACCTACGTCAGCGTAGAGGTGGCGGAAGTTCTCCCTGCTTCACAAGCTTTGCCGCTTAGAACCAGTGGCATAGTGGCTGCGAGTGAAGAAATCCGACTCGGATTTAAAATTGGCGGGATTATCGGGGCGGTCTACGCCCAAGAAGGAGCCTATGTGAAAAAAGGCCAACTGTTGGCTCGCCTAGATCCTCGTGAAATTGATGCCCAAGTGGTCCAGGCCAAGGCCAACGTCGAAAAACTCACCCGTGACCTCGAACGGACCCAGCGCTTGTACACCGATTCGGTCGCGACCTTAGAAAACGTTCAGGACTTAGAAACAGCGCTTGAAGTAGCTAAAGCTGGCTTGGAGCAAGCGTCATTCAACCAAACCTACGCCGAGATCTATGCACCTAGCCAAGGTCGGATTACGGGGAGGTTTGCGGAGAAAGGAGAAGTGGTAGGGCCCGGAAATCCCATTTTGGTCTTGGCCGCAGAGGACAAAGCCCAAGTGATTCGGGTGGGGCTCGCCGATGTGCAGGTAGTCAAGGTGAAACTAGGAGATCCAGCTAGCGTCACTTTTCCCGCTTTTCCCGGAGCCCAATTCAAGGCCCAAGTGAGCGAAATTGGAGCTACGGCCAACCCCCAAACAGGTACCTATCAGGTAGAACTACGGCTAGCGCCTCACTCAGAATCCCTCAAAAATGGCTTCATTGGGCAGGTCACTCTCTTTCCCTCGGTAAAATCAAATCAGGTTCGCATCCCCATTGAAGCCCTGGTGGAGGCCGATGCCCAGAGTGCGATCATCTACGCCCTGGATCCTGGTGATAGCACGGTGAAGCAGGTAAAAGCTCAGAACTATGTGATTGGAAACGACTTTTTGATGCTGCCTGCTGACGCCTTACAAGGAATAGAGTCTGTGGTTACCGAAGGGGCTAGGCAGCTTTCTCCTGATAGTTACATTCAAGTTGTAACCAACCCCAATACGGCCATTCTCCGTTAATTTCCCTTATCCCAAAACTTTATCAAGATGCGTTTACCCAAACTTGCCATCGCGAACTATCAGTTCGTATTGGTGCTGGTATTCATGGCTGTGGCTTTAGGCACACTTAGCCTGCTGAATATGCCTCGCTCAGAAGACCCGGCTTTAGATTTTCCCCGCTACAACATCGTAGCGGTATATCCCGGAGCCAGTCCCAGGGACATGGAAGAGCTGGTGGTTGATCCCATTGAAGAAGCTGTCAACGAGGTCGAAGACCTAGACCGAATCCTCACTACCGTCCGTGATGGTTTGGCGGTGATAGGGGTGGAAGGAGAATTTGGCATAGACTACGATGAGCAATATGATGAAGTCGTGGCCCAGGTCAACAGCATTCGGGACCAGCTCCCTGCCGGCTTGGTAAGTCTCGACGTAAGTCAGTTTTCCCCTCAAGACGTAAGCATCCTACAAATGGCTTTGGTGGGAGAAGGTGTGCCTTATCGCCAACTCATCGAATACGCCGAACGGCTGGAAGACCGCTTAGAGAAGGTGGACGGCGTACGCAGCGTGGAGCTTAACGGCTATCCTGATGAAGAGGTTCGGATTGCCCTGGATTTTGAAAAAATGGCACAACTAGGGGTTCCACTCAACCAGGTGCTCAATGTATTAAGGAGCAACAATGCCAACATTCCCGCCGGTACCCTAGAAGCGGGATCGCGTGCCTTTTCGGTGAAAACCAGTGGGGGGTATCGGACCTTGACTGAACTGGAAAATACCGTAATCTCGGCCTCTCCTGGACAAATACTGCGTTTGAAGGACTTAGGCAAAGTCTATTATGGCTATGAAGACCCACAGTGGATTGCCCGCTTCAATGGGGAGCGAGGAATCTTCATTTCGGTTACCCAAAAAACTGGGCAAAACATCATCAGCCTTACCGAAAAGTTAGAAGCTGAAATGGCCTCTTTTCAAAGCAGCCTACCGGCTTCGGCGGACTTGACGGTCGCTTTTATTCAAGCTCCTGCGGTGGCGACCCGCATCAACGACTTTTTTGCCAACCTTCTTCAGGGAATTGCCCTTGTAGCAGTAGTCATCTTTCTGTTCCTAGGCTTTAGAAATGCTCTGATCATCAGTACCGTTATCCCTACTTCCATCCTGATCGCCATCAATGTATTGGATCTCTCCGGTTTTGGTTTGCAGCAGATCAGCATTGCTGGCTTGGTGATTGCCCTAGGGCTGCTGGTAGACAATGGAATCGTGGTGGTGGAAAACATCAACCGCTATCTAAAAGAGGGGACTCCCTTGCTAGAAGCTGCGGCAAAAGGTACTTCAGAAGTAGGTTGGGCCATTGTGAGTTCTACCGTGACCACGGTGCTGGCCTTTTTCCCGCTGAGTCAACTAGGAGGAGGAACGGGGGCGTTTTTACAGTCCTTACCCGCCATCGTGATCTATGCTTTGGTGGCTTCCTTGGTCTTGGCACTTGCTTTTACCCCTCTGCTCGCTAGTAGATTGATGAAGGGTAAAGCGAGGGGGCAAAGCAAAACGCCTCGCCGTGGCATAAGTGACTGGATGCAAGCACGGGTTCAAGGATTAATCGACCGGGTATATCGCCCAGCCTTGACCTTTTCATTCCGACGGCCTTGGTTGATTTTGCTGCTTGGGGTGTTTTCCTTGGCGGGTAGCATGGCCCTGTTTCCGCTGGTTGGAGTCAGTTTTTTCCCTACTGCCGATAAGCCCCTCTTGGTGATCGATGTGGATCTGCCACAAGGAGCGGCCCTGAGCCGGACCAACGAAGCAACCCGCTACGTAGAGCATACCCTAGCTCAGCAGGGCCTAGTAGCCAGTTACGCCAGCAGTATAGGACATGGCAATCCTCAAATCTATTACAACATCATTCCCAAAAACTTGGATGCCACCCATGCCCAGCTAATTGTGAATTTGGAGAAATGGGAAAGTGAAAGCTTTTATGCCCTAATCGATCAGTTGAGAAGCGAATTTGCTGGATACAGTGGTGCCCAGATCTCTGTGCGAGAGCTAAAGAACGGCCCTCCCTATGAAGCCCCCATTGCCATCAAGGTCTTAGGTGATGACCTCGCGGAGATCAACCGTTTATCCGATCAGGTCAAAGGCCTGATAGAGCAGGAAATAGGGACCATCAACGTAGAGAATCCGCTAGAGGTCGCTCAGACCAATTTGCGGGCCCGGGTGCGCAGGGATGAGGCTGGGATGCTCGGCGTCCCTTTGGCTGACATTGATGGGGCCATTCGGACGGCTGTAACTGGCAATGAAATTGGAACCTTCAACACCGATGCAGGCGACAAGTATCCCTTGGTAGTGAGCTTGGCCTATGAGGAAGGTCAAGAGGCCAGGGTGACTGACTTTCAGCGAGTCTCACTGGGATCTTTTTCCGGTGCCCAGGTTCCTTTGCCCCAGTTGATCAGCCTAGAATTTGAGTCAGATGCAGCGCGGATCGATCATTTTGATCTTGCTCGTGCCAATACCCTTACCGCGGACGTGGAGGAAGGAGCCAATGTGACCGAGATTACTGAGCGATTGATTGGGGAGTTGGAGAAAATGACATGGCCCGATGGGTACAGTTATTTTGTCGCAGGGGAATATGAGACTCAGCAGGAGAGTTTTGGCGATTTGGGGCAAATGCTGGTAGTAGCCATTCTAGGCATTTTTGCCGTACTAATTCTGCAATTTCGCTCTTTTCGTCAGCCCTTTGTGGTGCTGTCAGCCATTCCTTTGGCTCTGAGCGGCAGCATCGTGGCCTTGTTTGTCACTGGCTGGAGCTTCAGCTTCTTTGCTTTTGTCGGTTTTACCAGTTTGGTGGGAATCGTGGTCAATACTTCCATCATTTTGGTGGATTATACCAATCAACTGAGAGAACAAGGTAAAACCGTGAACGAGGCCATTCAGCAGGCCGCAGAGACTCGCTTCACACCTATCTTGCTCACTACCCTGACCACCATCAGCGGATTATTGCCGCTAACGTTGACCAACAGTGGCTTGTGGTCCCCGCTAGGCTGGACCATTATTGGGGGCATGGTTTCCTCGACCTTGCTGACTTTGTTGGTCGTTCCGGTTTTATACCGCCTTTTGACTCCTGAAGCTAAGGAGATAGTGGGAGTTTGAGAGATGAGACATTGGGACAGGCACACTACTGGACAGGGTGGGTATAAGGTATAGAGGAAATAAGGTATAAGGCAGAGTAGCAATGGTCTTATTCTAATACCCCTCCCTATGTCCAGTAGTATATGGTGGGACAGGATAATAGCGTTCAATTAGCCTTATTACTTAGTGTCATAAACCAGTTTAATTGAAAAGAAAAGCAGCGAGACCAGGATAATTCCTGGTCTCGCTGCTTTGGTTATTTGGAAGCCAATGTCTTACCTTCCAAGAGTGGTATATTCATTCGTGCTAGGAATGGGATTTCTAAGAAGCAAAACGTCCCGCTTCTCGCCTCTCGTTTCCCGCCTCCCTAAAGGTCTAGCAACATCTCTCCAGTAGCGTCCTTAAAGGCAGGTTCGGTTTGCTCGATGTTGCTGGGGTCAAATTCGCTGTGGAGCAAGGTATGCTCGGCTGTGAAGCGCAGGCTCCTGATGATGGCCCAGGGCGTACCAATACCAAGGGTTAAGAAGATAAGCAGGAAGTTGCCGATGGTCAGGTTGAATACGTCACCTGCGGTGGCATCTCCTTCAAAGAAGTAGCGGTCATCCTCTACTTGGATGTAGCTGTTGTTGCGAAAGTAGTTGAACATGTTTTTGATCCACCAGAAACCGTAAATACCAAAAGTGACAATGGTCAATAGGTAACCTCCCAAGGCAATGCCCAAGTAATCGGCTCCTTTTCCTTCAAAGCCGAACTTGGCACTACCGGCCCGTAAGTGTCCCATGATGTAGCGGTTCCAATCCATGATGAACCAGGGACCGTAGATGCCAAAAGTGATGAGGGTGAGCCCGAGCCCTTTGAAATAAAGGCCCATCATTTGACCGAGATCTCCCCGGTAACCGAAGTATATGCCTCGCCAACTGGTATGAGACATGCGGTAGCTCAATGCGCCATGTACGGCGATGGGAGTAAGAGCAATGGCGCACAGGTAAGCCACCACGAGCCCAATTTCTTCGCCAATGGCCACAATGGCAACCAAGGCTGCGATGGCTGCAAAGGCTTTGAGCATCCCTATGAACATCTCTCTTCCTGTACCATGGAAGGTAAAAGGATCTCCCATAAAGTAGGTGTTGCCATAGTAAAAGCGCAAAGAGCGGGCTTTTGCCCAAGGGTAGTATAGTCCCAGAGTTAGGACACACAAAATTACATTCACGATTTCAATCCCAAACAATTCGGCGCCCTGACCGCGAAATTCAGGATTGATGAACCCGGGTTTCTGGTTTGTCTCCATAGTTTCTATTTGTTTAATGATGGGTATCTGACAAACCAAAGATAAAAGGATTTTGATAGGGTTGAAGGATGAGCTGTGACAGTTTGTGGCAATAGATGAAAACAGGCAATAATTTAGAGGATCTTGGCCGTCTGAGGAGGGCCAACATCATAGAAGGAAAAAATAAGATGTGGGCCGCTCGCAAACGACCCACATCCACTATACCGAAAGTCACAATACCTGAGAATCTCAGAATCCCAATATCTTGAGATCTTAGAAACTGATTCCTAAGCTGGTGACTAGTTGCCCACTTTGCTGAGACAAGTCATGAGTCTGTCCTAAGAAGCTCACTTCATCACGTCCCTGGAGCAGGTTGGTTTCATAGCGCACGTCGATGGCTACTTTGCGACCAAGGTCGATACCGAAGCCAGCTTGGACGCCTAAGGTGCTGTTGGCAAAGCGGCGGTCCATGCCTTCAAAATCCTTCAGGTCAGAAAGACTAGCCAAGCGCATGCGGTAGACAGGGCCAGCCTGGGCACGTAACCATCCGAAGCGGATACCCGCCATTACGGGGATAGCCAATTGGTAATTACGCTCATCGACTACCTGACCGTCGTCTTCGCTGTTAAGATCTTCGATTACGTATTTGATAGAACTAGTGGTAAGCAACAATTCGGGCTGCAAGTAAAGCTTGCCAAGGCTGGCGCGGCCATAAACACCCATTTGTGTTTCAGGGCTAGCATCTTGTACCCGCAGGCGCAGGTCTTGGAAGTCCGAAGGACTACTCAATTCCCATTCGTAACTATCAAAGGCTTGGGTATTGAAGCCAAAGCCGAGGCGGGGGCCAAACATAAAACTCTGAGCGTAACTGCCACTGATGCTAACCAGGAACAAAGCCACAAACATCAGGGGAGTACTCAGTTGGATTTTTGAAAAACGCTTCATAATCGCTGGTGTATAAGGTTGGGTTGAAAAGGATGTGCGAATCAAGCTCACACATTCAGATATACCCCATTGAACCCCATACGTTGGCCTCATTAGCCCTCTAAGGGACTGAACCTGGATCAGAGTAGAATAAACCTGGAAATTTCGAGACTAAACCTAAACAGTCCATTGGGAAAAACATGGAGCCCATCAGATCGGCTCCTAGCTCAGCGCATGGGCAGAAGAAAGCGGGGTAGGGGATACAGCATATGGGTGTGAGGTTTACTAAACCTCGCTACATGTCTGTATTTATAGTCTGGTAAAGATCGATTTGTGAAAAGATATAGCGACGGCATAGGCTGTTCAGTTTGATGAGAATCCACTTTCCATGGATTTTCGCTGGCTACAGATAGCCGTCTAAGCGTAAATAGGACTTTAGAGAAATCCTCGAATTTGCTTTTGCCCTCAACCAATCCCTTGAGTCATCCTGAAAGCCTGTCCTGTCGAAGATCCCGCAAAGCGGGGAGCAAAGCGAAGGGACCGCAGGGAGGAAGGATCTCGCGGGCTTCACTTTCTACTCCAACTTTCCATGGTGGCTATTTTGGGATCGTAATCATGAGGGGGTAGGGCCAGAGCTACCGGTGAGATTCTTCATCGCTTGCGCTCCTCAGAATGACTTTCATGAGAAAGAAGCTTCGCTGCCTATTCTTAATTTGATGCGCAAAAATCTCCGGACAGATTCCTAGCCAAATTCAGCGGTATCCCGTGGCTTGGATACACCCAAGGCATGTCTCATGTACTCAGAATGGCTGACCCTAATCACAAATCCTACCTTGCAGAACTATACTTGCTCAGATGAATACTTTTGATTTGGCCCCAGCTTATGATCCGTAGCCAAATATATTGTCTTTCTGGGTGGAGGCTAGATATAACAAGAAGCTAGGCGAGGGCAGCATTGGATGATGGAGACCTTTCACAAATCTATCGTTGTCAGACTAGATGCTAACATGAATGATGTGGGGCGTCACAGAGACACTCCACATCTATGACCGTTCGAGTACGATCTATTTCTATTTACAAGGGCTTACTGGACATAGAAACCGACAATTTGTCTGCCTCCCAGCGGGAAGTTGGTCTGAGAACTGGGCTCAGTGGCTTCTATAAATAAGAGATAGCTTCCACGTTTTTTGAATCTCTGATGGATGGTATGTCCATTGACTCGAGAGAGGTTTCCATTGACGACGAGATCTGTTGTTCCCCTTCCATCGGGGCCCAATATCCATGCGTCATATCTTCCCCCTTCGCCTTTAAGACGCCTAAGACCGAAATGAATGGTCACCAGTTCTGATGGTTCAAATACTTGCTCTGGTAAGGGGGTAAGCACTTCTATCTTTACCTGAAAATCCTCGGATCCCACCGCAACTTGTGAATATATTGGTATGATTTCTTCAATGGCCTGACTCCCGTCATATCGAGAAGAGCTTACTTTGATGTAGAAATTCCCTAGGTCATTGGTCGCATATTTTTGTTCAAAATCATAGGTATAGGCTGCATGCACATCTTCGTCTATCAACGTATCAGCGATGTTTCCAAATTCATCTATGACCACCACTTGTACTTGCCGGATTAGTTCTTCATCTGCAAAGGTTCTGAAGTATAGTTTGATTTCGAATGAATCTCCAATGGAAACAAGTTTCTCATTTAATTCTTTTTCAAATGTGATACTCACATCATAGGTCCCATTTTCCATTGCACAAGGTTCATCTTTCTTGCAATTACTCAGCAAAGCAATCATCAAGATAGATAGACCGATTTGTGTGACTAAACTTTTCATTGTTCATTGATTTGGGTGTGTGACATAGGTAGTGAGACTTGGATTTGTGGGCCGAAATTTCTGCTTAAGGAGGTTGAGGATACAGGCCTTGCTAAAGGGCCTATACTCATACAATCATCCTTTACAAAATCTCAATATCGAAAGCTCCTAGAAGCTGATACCTAAACTGGTAACCAATTGGCCGCTGCGCTGAGATAGATCATGAGTTTGGCCAAGGAAAACCACTTCGTCACGGGCCTGAAGAAGGCTGGTTTCGTAACGTAAATCGATGGCTACCTTGCGGCCAAGATCGATGCCAAGACCCGCCTGCACGCCCAGGGTACTGTTCGCAAAGCGGCGCTCCATTCCCTCAAAGTCTTTTAACTCAGAAAGATTAGCCAGGCGCATGCGGTAGACAGGCCCAGCCTGGGCGCGAAACCATCCGAAGCGGATACCCCCTATCACTGGAATAGCCAACTGATAGTTACGCTCATCAACTACCTGAGCCGCATTTGCACGGTTGAAGTCTTCGATCACGTATTGAATGGAACTAGTGGTAAGCAACAATTCGGGCTGCAAGTAAAGCTTGCCAAGACTGGCACGTCCATAGACTCCTAATTGGATTTCAGGGCTAGCGTCTTGTACACGAAGGTGTAAATCTTGGAAGTCAGATGGGCTACTCAGTTCCCATTCATAGTTTTCAAAGGCTTGGGTGTTGAAGCCAAAACCAATGCGCGGTCCAAACATGAACTCCTGAGCGTAGCTGCTACTGATACCAATTAGGAACAAGGTA
Source organism: uncultured Bacteroidia bacterium (assembly GCA_964521065.1). Classification (GTDB taxonomy): domain Bacteria; phylum Bacteroidota; class Bacteroidia; order J057; family J057; genus CAYVAP01. The sequence continues at coordinate 9,029 of CAZFPQ010000095.1, forward strand.
AAAAATGCCAGGAGAGAGCTAAGGTGGATTGTCGAAAATCGTTTCATAATCGATGAGGTTATAGGGTGGTTAAAAGAGTGGGTGAATCAAGTTCACACATTTAGATATACCACCTCAAACCTCATCCGTTGGGCAGAACCGACTCCTAAGCGGCCAAATCCGGATCAGATGAAAACAAACCTGGAAATTTCATGACTAAAACCGAAAGGTCTACTTGGTTAAAAATCCAAGGGACTCACCAGATAGACCCCTTTTAACTCTTCTTCAGGATTAGGCTCGCTTCGACTCTGTACAATTTTCATGGCTGGCCCTGACAAATGCTTGGGCTCATAAGACTGAATCAACGCAAGGGCCTCTTCTTCAGAGTCTGCAATGACTTGATAATGAGTTTGGTAGGCTTTTTCCTCTGCTGATTCCTCATGGTCTCCTTCCCAAACACCCCTGAGCTCCAATTCAAAGGTGCGGCTTTGCTCCGAAAACAGGCCGTCCAACTCTCGCCTCAAGTAAAGGGCATCGGGATTGCTGCGGTCATAGGCAATGGAGAGCTCCAGATAATGTTCCACGGTATCTTCATCTTCCTCCTCATACCAATATGCCTGAGCGACTTGACTCATGATGCGAGATAGGACCGCTGCCTCATTGGCATCCTCAGGAGCTTCTAATAAGGATAGATCCTCTTCGGCCACCTCGATGATCAGATCATGCCGGCCTACCGAGTCCAGTAGGGCGAACTGCATTTCAATGGCTGCATTGATGGCATCGGGGTGCTCGATTTTTTGGAGAAGATTCAAGGCTTGATCAATGTCCATCATCCGTCCTCGGACCGTGGCCTCACTGATATCTACCCAATGGCTTTCTACGCCCTCTAACTCACGGGTATTCTCTATGATTTTCAGGGCTTCCTCTCCTTGGCCGTCTAGCGAAAGTAGGTCAGTGTACAGCAAAGCCAGACTCCAAGAATCAGGCTGGGCTTCTACCCCTTCCTGGACGAGGTCCAATGCTTCTGGTAAACGATCTGCTTCTAACAGGAGCATGACCTTCAATTGATAGCCACTTTCCTGTTTCAGCTTAATTAAGGCATCGGATTTGGCCATGGCCTCCACTACGTTTTCATCACGTAGGGCCTGCCAGGCTTCCTGGTACAAGGTCTCAACCTGTTGGGGGGAAATATCAGCCATGAGATCTTCGTCTATTACCGAGTGATAAACCAAGGTGAGGTTAAAGATTGGGGTCCAAAACAAATTCTTTTGTCTCGCATCCTGCATCTAGCTTCCCGCCTCTCACTAAATGTAGTGAGAATCTGTGGGAGGGCAAACAAATTAGCTTTTACCTAGGTGTGTATTGCTTAATACTTCTACATTTGCAGCAAGACTATTGACATGGGGAAAAGAAGAGCTGCGCAGGTCGATCCTGCCGATAAAAAAAAGATCACTCGGGAGAGCCTAAACCAGGCCCTTGAAATATTTCGCTACGTCAAGCCCTATCGCTTTCAGTTTTTCTTGGGCATGGTGTTTCTGAGCCTATCTACGGGTACCACTTTCTTTTTTATTAATTATATCAAAGAGTTGTTGGGGCCGGTGGTGGATCAAAGTCCTGGGTGGCAGGACCAACTCCAGCAGGTCGCCTTGTATTTGGCCTTGATTCTGATCTTTCAGGCAGCCTTCTCATTCATGCGGATTTACCTCATGGCCCAGGTGAGCGAAAAGAGCATGGCTGATATTCGTTTGGCTTTGTATCAAAAGCTGATTACGCTGGGCATTCCCTTCTTTGAGGAGCGCAGGGTAGGGGAGTTAACGAGCCGAATCACCACCGATGTACAACAGCTTCAAGCTGCACTGGGCGTCACCTTGGCAGAATTTCTCCGTCAGGTCATCACCTTTGTGGTAGGAGTAGGCTTGCTGTTTTATGTTTCTGCTGAACTGACCCTCATCATGCTGGCCACCTTTCCTCCGGCCATCATTGGGGCGATGTTTTTGGGGAGATACATTCGGAAGATGGGCAAAAAGTCCCAAGATGCCTTAGCAGAAGCCAATGTCGTAGTTGAAGAAACTCTCCAGTCGGTCCAAACCGTGAAAGCTTTTGCCAATGAACCCCTAGAAATCGAGCGCTACAAAGTAGGGCTAAGGGATGTGGTGAAATATGCCCTTCAGGCCGCCAATGCCCGGGGAGCCTTTGTGGTGTTTCTCATTACGGCGGTGTTTGGAGGAATTACTCTTACGATCTGGTACGGTGCCAAACTCATCGGCCTAGAAGAATTGCCAGTAGAAGATCTGGTCTTCTTTGTGATGATTACCTTGTTCGTAGGTGGATCCATTGCTGGTTTGGGAGATCTGTATGGACAATTACAAAAGACGGTAGGGGCTTCTGAAAGAGTCCGAGATTTACTACGAGAAGAATCCGAGTTCGAATTGGCCTTATTAGGCAATGCTTCGGATGCTCCTAAGTTGAGGGGAGAGCTGGCTTTTGACTCTGTACGCTTCTCATATCCTACCCGTCCTGATGTCGAAGTACTCAAAGAAATCTCCTTTGCGGTAGAGCCTGGGAATAAGATTGCTTTGGTGGGGCACAGTGGAGCAGGAAAGTCGACCATCACGGCTTTGCTGCTAGGCTTTCACCTTCCGCAGGAAGGTCAGATTTTGGTTGACGGCGAACCTCTTACCAGCTATGACCTGCCAGACTTGCGGAGCAATCTTGGACTGGTCCCTCAGGAGGTGATCCTTTTTGGTGGCAGCATCCGTGAGAACATCGCATATGGTCGTCCTGGCGCGGACGACGAGGCCATAAAGGAGGCGGCTCGCCAAGCCAATGCCTGGGAGTTCATTTCCCAGTTCCCCGAAGGCCTAGATACTTTGGTCGGTGACCGAGGCATTAAATTGTCCGGAGGGCAGCGACAGCGCATTGCTATTGCCCGGGCCATTCTCAAAGATCCCGCTATCTTGATCTTAGACGAGGCCACCAGTTCCCTTGATGCAGAGTCGGAGCACCTGGTCCAGGAAGCCTTGAACAAATTGATGCAGGGCCGAACCACCATCATCATTGCCCACCGCCTTTCTACTATCCGTCAGGTAGACTGCATCTATGTCCTGGATCAAGGCCATATCATTGAGTCGGGGACCCATGCAGAGCTTTCGCAGCTGGAAGAAGGAACGTACAATAAGTTGCTTCGCCTGCAATTGGAGACCGGACTTTCGGAGGTGTAAGGGATATACTGAGGCCGCTTACCAACTCTTGAATCATCGCGATGGGGTTTTGCTGGTTTACACGCTTGGCCAGCTCTACGGCCATGAAGTCCCAACCAGCATAGAAGATGAGTTGTTGATGGACCTTGCCCAATCAGGCAATGACAAAAGTCATGGTCAACTCTGAAACGTTTTTCCAGAACTTTCAGTAAATAATGAAAAACAGATAGGAACCCTGAAATCCAACTTGATCTCACGGTCTCATTATCCTAAGCTCTCATTATCTCAAACTCTCACCATGACAGTTGCCCTTCTCTATCTCACCCTTGGTCTCGGTTTGATGTTAAGCCTCGGCTATTTTCTGAGCCAAGCGACCAAGAATTGGTTGTTGCAGCGTTTTCACGCCGACCGAGAAACCAGCTACACCTGGAACCGAATTTTGATGTTGGCCTACTACCTGCTCTTTACCGCCTACCTGAGTAGTAGCCTCAAGCCCATTCCTACCTATGGCGTAGCCGAGCTGTGGATTGCCGTGATGACCAGACTTGCTCCTTTGCTATGGGGAGTAGGTGCGGCGCTGCTATTGATCTTCTATTTAAGGGTAAAAGGCAAAACTACCACGAATCAGGCTAGCTAATAAATAGCAACTATCCTTCCTTCTATCCCTCAATCCTCAAATATGAACTATCCATTAGTTGCTGCTTGGTTGCTGAGCACAGCTGCCTTCTTTGCGCACACCTTCATGGGCGACAGAGAGCTGAAAGTCCTGAGTCCCGAAGACAAAGGGAATGATTCTCTTAAAGCTCAAGCTATATGGACCATGGGCCGGGCAGGTTGGCATTGGGTGTCGGTAGACCTGCTATGCACAAGCTTCATCTCAGGACTTAGCCTATTTTCCTCCATGATTCCTCATGAAGAAACCATCCTTGGCTTGGTAGGAGGTTATTTCTTGATACAAGGCTTGGTCTGGATCATGGTACTCACTTTTTCTCCACCCTTTGCTGGTCGGTGGCTCAAATTAGGCCAATGGATCTTATTGTGGGTGATCGCTGCTTTGTTGATTTGGGCTAGGGTGTGGTAAGCTTGTATGGTTATGGCTTGATAAGTGGGTGAACAAAAGAAGTCGGGGTATGGGTTAAGGGCCATGTAAGCACTTGGACAGAAGAATTCGGGGTACGGGGTAAGGAGGTATGGTCAAAAGAATGGATGAGTACAGCGCCATACCCCGATTGCCGTTTTTCTCGCAACGCAGTGGTCTCGATCTCCTGAAGGTTCCGATCTCGGAATCGCTTCTGAGGTCTCTAATTGTGGATGATCCGGGTGAAAATTCCTATACTTATGGGCGAATTACAAAGTTGTTTGAATGTCGCTGCCTACCCTTCCATCCATTGCGGTGCTTCCCTTCGTGAACATGAGTTCTGATCCGGAAAACGAGTACTTCAGTGATGGCATCACCGAAGAAATCATCAATGCCCTGACCCGCATACCTGGGCTAAAGGTGACGGCGCGTACTTCTAGTTTTGCCTTCAAAAATCACAACGACCAAATTGAAAAAATAGGGGAGCAGCTGGGCGTACAAACCTTATTGGAAGGCAGTGTTCGCCTCTTCCAAGCACGGGTGAGGGTAACCGCACAAATGATTTCTGTAGAAGACGGGTTCCATTATTGGTCTGAGGTTTATGATCGAGATTTAGAGGATGTCTTTCATCTGCAAGAGGAAATTTCCAACGAAATAGCCCAGCGCATCCGTGAACACTACGGCCATCTGGAGTGGGAATCCTTGATGAGGGTAAGCAAACAACCAACCTTGAATGCCTATCAATATTATCTGAAGGCAAATTTTTTATTGAATCAGGGCCTCCCTCAAAACTATCAGGTGGCCATCGAGCACTTAGATGCAGCCCTCAGGATTGATCCTACTTTCGCTTTGGCTAAGGCCAAACGATCTGAATGCTACAGCTATTTGGGCTTGTTTCGACTGATGTCTGGCGATGAGGCTTTTACCCAAGCAGAGAAAGCGGCTACCGAAGCTTTGGCACTAGACGAAGACCTCGCCGAGGCACAGCTTGCCATGGCCACTGCCTGTTTTTGTAAAGACTGGAACTTGGGGCGGGCCACTCAGTATCTACTGAAAGCGGCAGAACTGAACCCCCAACACCCAGGAATCAAAGGCACCTATGCCATTTATTTGGCTTCCACCAGCAAATTCAAGCGCGGGGTGAAGGAGGTAACCCAAGCACTTCAAAGTGATCCCTTTTCCATCAACTTGCAGAGTGAGAAGGCTTTGATGCACCTCATGCGCCAAGAGTATGCTGCATGTCACTCTCAGGCAGATCAGTTACTGGCCATCAATCCTCAGTTTACCTCTGCCGCTTACCTTAAGGGGCGGGCATATTTTGAACAGAGGTCCTTTGAGCTGGCCATTCAAACTTTCGAAGCTATCCCCACTTGGACGGGTCTCTTGGCGGATGGGGGGTGGTTGGCTTGTTGCCATCATCAACTAGGACAAGTAGAAAAGGCTGAAGCGTTATTCGCACGTCCTTTGCCCCTCCCCCTTCAAGCAGATCCCAATTTTTACCATTATCCCCGAATTCTATACCTGACGCTAACAGGGCAGGAACAGGCGGCGATTGAACTGCTGCGCGACGGTTTGGCTCAACGGGCCTATACTCTTTTGAGCTTTTATGCCGATTCAAACTGGCAACCCCTGCGCCGCTGGCCAGAGTTCTTGGCTTTAGAGAAGGCCTACCACCATGATTTTTCCATGCCTGACCCCGCTTATTTTGGTAAGTATCGAGGCAACAGGCTTTCGTTTACTGACAGTCAGCAAATAGCCGATCGGTTGAGAACTTATTTAGAAACCCAAAAGCCTTACCTCGACCCCGAACTGAATTTGCCCAAACTGGCGGAATTATTAGCGGTGAATCATCATCACTTATCCCAGGTGATCAACCAGCATTTTCAACAAAACTTCTTCGAACTCATCAACTCCTATCGGATTGAAGCGCTCAAAAGTAGGCTTCATTCGCCTGAAGCTTCGCAATTTACCTTGCTTGCGCATGCCTTTGAATGTGGCTTCAATTCAAAAACGACTTTCAATGTGACGTTCAAGAGACTGGTAGGTCTTACTCCTTCGGCCTATCTGAAGTCGGTCAAGGATCGTGGAATAGGTTAAGTATCTACCAAATAGGTTCGAGCTTATCGGGTCGAACGATTCTCACCCCCCACATGATGACCTTGGGATTGTTTGCCTAATCGAGGCAAGTGACATCCAAATCCTAAACGATTCATCATGAAATCATTGTTTTTAAGTCTTTTGTTAGCCCTGCCTGCTTTTGTTTTTGGGCAGCTTGATCAACCTTCCTCCGGCCGTTATGCCATAGAACTCAGCATGGGGTACCAACAGAACGGTCCTTTTTTCAATCAGCTTGAAAGCAGTTCTCTGCAAAGCTTGACCACCTTGGGGGTACAGCGCCATTGGCTGCAAACAGAAACGCATCGCTGGTACCAGAGCCTAGAGCTTGGCATGCTGACTGATTTCTCTTCAGTTACGGGCTTTCAAGCGACGACCATGATGGGATATCAGTGGACTTTCTTGGGTAGCTTTTTCATAGCGGGAGAGCTCGGAGGAGGCGCTATGCGGGTTGGCGAGCCCTCAGAAATCCTTAGGGAGGATCAAGAGATCAGCACTGAGGAAGGGTGGCTCGCGATGACCAATGGCAGCTTGAAGTTGGGCTTTCAGCCCAGCAATTTTGGGATTTACGCCATCTATCGCTTGAATGGGCAGTGGGTAGGGGCCGAGGAACTTTCGGTATTTCCTGCTCAGTATGCCGCTTTAGGACTTCGGTATCAATGGTAAATAAATCCGAATATGCTCATCCTGATTTTTTCAGGCTTTCGAGTCGGCCAGACTATTTTCCCGTCAAATTCATGCTCCCTACATAGTAATCCGGATCGATGACTACCTCGGTCCCCGGCTCAGGGCCTCGCAAGCTTCTCCAAGTGGTGCGGGGCTCTAGTCGATGTACTTCTCCGTTGAGCATTACCTCTACGGGCATATCAAAGCCCCGGACGGCGTTGCCCCAGCGATAACTCAAAGCTCCATTTTGTAGGCGATATTCCAGTACGGGGATGCGGGTATCGCGTAGATATTGATCAAAGAAAGCAGAGAGATCTAGGCCGATCTGCTCACTGAGATAACTTTCAATTTGCTGGGTGGTCACGGTTTGATGATAAAAAGTCTCATTCATCCCGCGCAGGATGCTGCGCCATTTTTCGTCGTCATCCACGATTTGCCGGAGGGTGTGGAGCAAGTTGGCGCCTTTGTAGTACATGTCCCCAGAGCCACTCTTATTCACGTCATAGAAACCGATTATGGGGCGGTCGTTCTGAATGGCACTACGGGTGCCTAAAACATACTCAGAGGAAGCTTCTTTGCCGAAATGGTAATCCACGTATAAATTTTCCGAATAAGCGGTAAAACCTTCGTGCACCCACATGTCGGCGATGTCTTTGTAGGTGATGTTGTTGGCAAACCATTCGTGGCCACTTTCGTGGATGATGATGAAGTCAAATTTCAAGCCCCATCCAGATCCGCTGAGGTCATTTCCGAGGTAGCCATTGCTGTAGCGGTTGCCATAGGTCACGGAGCTCTGGTGTTCCATGCCGAGGTAGGGGACTTCTACCAATTTGAACCCATCTTCATAAAAGGGGTAGGGACCAAACCAGTGCTCAAAGGCCTCCAGCATCATCGGAACCTGCTTGAACTGCTTGCGTGCTTTTTCCTCATTGCTCCGCAATACATAATAACTGCAATCCAAGCCCCCTTTTTCTCCTTCATAGACTTCCGCCCAGTTGACATAGTCGCCGATGTTGATGTTGACTCCATAGTTGTTGATGGGGTTATCGACGTACCAGTGAAATGTTTGGCTGCCATCGGGATGTTCATCGGTACCCCGCAAGCGGCCGTTAGAGACATTGGTGAGCCCCTCAGGTACCCGAACGCTGATCAGCATGCTGTCGACTTCGTCGTACATGTGGTCTTTGCAGGGCCACCAAAGGCTGGCGCCATCGCCCTGGCAAGACGTCGCGATGAAGGGCTTGCCTTTGTGCTTGGACCAGGTGAGGCCTCCATCCCATGGAGGACGGGCTGCCACCACTGGGCGTCCACCGTAGGTGATGTGGAGTTCGTAGATTTTACCGATTTTCAAATCTTTAGGCACCTCAACCCAGTATACGTTGCCCTCTCTTTCAAACGCCAATTCTTTTCCTCCTTGGGAGAAAGCCGTTGCCTCCATCGGGTTTTGGAGGTCGATTTGCATGCGCTGAGGAGCTTCTAGCACTCGGTATTGAACTAGGTTTTGACCCTCGATTCGGCGATTTTGAGGATCTACCGATATATCTAGGTGATAGTAGGTCAAATCCCACCAAGCCCGCTCAGGGGTAATGGATCCACGCAGGGTGTCTTGTCTGGTAAAGGTGGGTTGGGCGAACAAAGAGCCTAAACCGGCAGTCAGCAGAAGAAAAATCAGGAGTTTGTTCATCTTGAAGAGAGACTTTGACCAAAGGTAAACGATGAGACAAGTAAATGAATAGAATTTGTTTCTGCTGATGAATGGCCGACCCATGGGGAAAGAAGGTAGATTATGGGGTAGCCTGTGAGATTATCCTTTGCCTAGGTTAAGTCTCA
>CAZFPQ010000095.1:17996-23928 GCA_964521065.1 uncultured Bacteroidia bacterium
TCAGGCAAAAAAATCCAGATGAGGGTGGATGTTATCCCCCCTTACTCGAAATTCTCGCCTCTCGCCTCTCGCCTCTCGCCTCCCAATCCTACCTATCCCTATCCTCAATCTCTGAAAGACGCTGGTAGGCCGTCCACCAACGGGGAGGGATTTCATCGGTCCGTGCTAACTCATAGTCACTTTCCGAACAAGGGATGAGGAGGGTTTGGTCTGCACGGCGCTGATCCAGGTTGTCTGGGAAAGGGACTTCCATCCACCAGCGGCCGGTACCGTGGTGTTGGAAAAAATCGATGTGTTCTACGCTGGCGTGGAGACGAACCGAATAGTGGCGGAGGTTCTTTCGGTCAGGACTGGGTTGATCGTTCCATCGTTGATGCCTGCCTTCAAGAAAATAATAGACCAGTAGAGCGGCCAGTTGGGCACTACGTCCATGTACGTCTTTGGCGGGTGCAAGCCCACTCAGAAAGAAGGTGTTCACTTGATAGCCGAGGCCAGCGTAGCGTGCGAGTCGACAGGCTTCGATCACATCAAAACCACCCGGGCTTCCCTCCCTGCTGCCTGGGCAGGATTCACTACGCAAAGCTGAAAGATCAAAGCTGATCAGGTCGGCTTTGCGCAGCGCAGGTTCTGCCGTCTCCAAATTGGCCTGCAATTCGCCATAGCGAAGGGGGAATACTTGCTGGTTCTGCGCCCATTCCAACTCAGGTGCAGGGTTTAGGTACTTTTGATAGCCGAGCTGATGGCATTGAAAGGACTTTAGGGTAGGATCTGTCAAAAACTGGCGGACAAAAGAATGAGAGTCCTTCCCCGGTAAGTTCTCCTGGCAACGTAGAAAGGCATCAATGCTGGTATAGTTGATCAGGCGGGGAAATTCTCGGAAGGCTTCAAAGATTCCAAGATTGAGCTGAGGGGATCCCCCCAGGATCAAAACGGTCTTTTTCTGGTCGATTAATTTTTTTAACACAAAGGCCAATGCCTCGGAAGTTTGCTCTACTTCATCCTTGGCTTTGAGGTTGCCTAAGTCCGCCATCTTCAAGCCAGCATGCGGACCCGCGAGCTGATACAATTGTTCCCGAATCAGGTCGGGACTTGGAGAAAAGCCCAGACTTTGCTGGGTAGTCGCTTGGGATTCTGCTCCTATTAAAACCAGTGAACAAGCTTCCCATTCTGGAAAAAGCTGATCATAGCCCATCAGCTCTCGTCCTAGGTATCCAGAGGGCAATTGTGCGCTAAGCTGGGCGAGGGAAGGGGAGATGGGATCAAAAAAGGCAGAGAGGTCGGTCATAGCCGGGTGGGCAGGATGATAATTTTCGGTAATTTGGTCCAAATTACGGAAATCCCATGATACTGCTGACGGGCGCAACGGGGCTATTAGGCCATTATTTAGTTGAAGAGCTAAAAAAGAGGGGGGAACCTCTGCGGGCTTTGGTGCGCGATGCCTCGGCGCGAGGAATTAGTTTTGGTGAAGGGGTAGAGGTGATTGAGGGGGATGTACTCGATGTGTTGGCCTTAGAGAAGGCCATGCAAGGGGTAACTCGGGTGATTCATGCGGCAGGATTGGTGAGTTTTCATCGGCAGGACCGCAGTCGCTTGATGCAAGTAAATGGAGAGGGTACCTATAACGTGGTCAATGCATGCTTAGATGCCGAGGTGGAACGTCTGGTCCATGTCAGTTCCGTGGCGGCCATAGGGATGGAGCTCGAGGGAAAGGTCGCAACAGAAGCTAGCCCTTGGCAAGCTTCGCAAAATCAGTCAAACTACGCGCGAAGCAAGCGGCGTGCTGAGTTGGAAGTATACCGGGGCATCGCCGAAGGGTTATCAGCCTGCATGGTCAATCCAGGTGTGATCCTTGGATATGCGGGAAATTGGGATCAGAGCTCTGCAGAGCTCTTTGCCACGGCCGCTAAGGGAATTCGCTTTTACATTGATGGCATGACGTCCCTGGTGGGGGGCGAGGATGTGGCTCAGGCCATTCGCTTATTACTGGAGAATGACGCGCCCGATGGAGAGCGTTACATCCTGGTGGCTGAAAACTGGAGCACCCATCAACTCTTTGGTAAGATAACTCAGTTAGTTGGGAAAAGGCCTCCCAGCATAAAAGTGCCCGGCTGGGCCATCAAATCCCTGGCGTGGTTAGCCGAACGCATGGTGGGGAAACGCAGCCCGCTTGCTGTAGAGGCGATAGAAGGTGGCCTTTCTACCCAACGTTATGATGGGAGTAAGATCGAGGCCTTGGGCCTTGTTTATACCCCCATCGAAGAAGTATTGAGTGATTTGACTCAGAAATGGGAGGAGACCCATCCCTAGCGGAGATGACGGGGAAAAGGGGGAAGTGAAGGAGTGAAAAAGTGAAGGAGTGAAGAAGTTAAAAAGTTAAGGAAGTGAAGTATGCGGACATAAGAAAAACGGAAATCGGGGTACGGGAGTACAGGGTATTGTGATGGCAATTATTCCTGCTTATAAGCATAGTTCCGTAGGCCATACCCCGATTTCTTCTGTTCAAGTACGTAAAATGTTAAGGGCTATGAGCTTTTTTCGCCCCTAGTTAGCCTATTTCTTAAAATTATAGGTGTAGATCCGCTGATATCGGGGATAAAAGCCAGCCAGTTCAATGTTTCCTTGGCTCTGCTCAATCATTTCTACTACTTCTTGGGTGGATCGCGCGGTTTGGCCATTAACCCGAAGAATGATAAAACCTTCCCGAATGTCGGTTTGCTTGCGAAGCTTACCTGCATACAGTCGACTTATCTGTACCCCATAATCGATCCCATAAGCACTGCGCTGATCCGTAGGTAGGTCAGAGAGGCTGAGTCCCAGTTCGTTGAGGAGAGAACTTCTCGCGGGAGCTGTCACCTCGGTCTGCCCGGTATTGTCGGTGAGTTGAACATCCAATGTTTTGTATTGCCCATCACGATAGACCGTTACCTTGATCATGTCCCCTGGACGATTTCGCCCCACCAGCTCCAGCATTTTGGCATCATTGCGTACCGGTATACCCTCAATCTCGACGATGACATCTCCTGAGCGGATTCCGGCTTTCTTGGCTCCCCCAAAGTCGACCAATTGCTCTACCAGTACCCCCTCGGTGATCTTGATGCCCTTTTGACTAGCAATGCTGCCAGTAAGATCGGTCGCGTAACGGATACCTAAATACGCCCGCTGCACTACCCCAAACTCTCTTAAATCGCCAATCACCTTGCGCACGATGTTGGCCGGAACGGCAAACGCATATCCAGCATAGGCACCAGTGGGAGAGGCAATGGCGGTATTAACCCCAATGAGCTGCCCCTGAAGATTGACCAGGGCACCGCCACTATTGCCAGGATTAACGGCGGCATCGGTTTGTATAAAGGACTCAATCGCCGCGCGATCCTTGATGATCTCTAAGTCTCGACCAATGGCACTGACAATGCCCGCCGTGGCGGTGGAGGCAAGGTTGAATGGATTCCCTACCGCTAAAACCCAATCACCTACGCGGGCTTCATCGGAATTTGCAAGGTCAATGTGTGGAAAGTCATCGCCTTGAATTTTAATCAAGCCCAGATCCGTGGAAGGGTCGGTGCCGATGACCGTTGCGGGATAACTACGGTTGTCAAAGAGGGTGACCGTTAGCTCGTCAGCAGCTTGGATCACATGATTGTTGGTCACGATATAGCCATCGCCGGTCAGGATAACGCCAGAGCCGCTAGATACCTGCTGGCGGCCTGATTGCCGAGGTTTCAATCCAAATAGTTCATAGAAAGGATCATAAGCCCGACCACTGCTGACGCTGGCCGCTTTGATGTGGACCACGGCTGGCATCGCTTTATCTGCCGCTACACGAAAGTTGCCAGGTGCGTCTATGAGCGAGCCCTGACGGTAGGTTGCGGTCGCTGCCAAGGAATCCTGAGCGGGCTCAACTTCGGCGATTACAGGCCGCTTTTCCTCATCTTCAGCAGCTATTTCGGTGGAAGCCGCTGCTTCTTGGTTTTCAATCCCGACGTATTCCAGCCAGTTGGGATCAGAAGAACGCTTATCCCAACCTGAATAGTGATAGGCGCCGATCATTAAACCACTTACGAGGAGCGAAACAACGAGATGGGAAAAAATACTTTTCATGCCAATTGAATGATAACTTAGGTGTCCCCTGAAGGACCACATTTCACGCTAAGGGTTGTTAAGCAAGTGAACAAAAGAAAATCGATAAGCGGAGTATGGGAATACGCGGTAGGTTTTGGCGATCACTCATCCTCACAGCCATGACTCCATAACCCATACCCGATTTTTTCTCTCCAAGTGCTTAAGTCTGCTGAGTAGAATTAATGCGTTGTTTTTTGCGATTCATTTGAACACTTTCGCACCCAATAATTTATCCTTATTCCTGGTAGCTATCAAGTTTTTGAGCACGAATTTGTTTGTGTTAACCTTCGAGAAACCATTATGCAGCCCTGCTGCACCCCAAACGTTGGACCGGTCTTAACCTTGAATCAAGCCTTTCTTGAAACAGCTTCGTACCGTTATTTTACTGTTCTCGGCCAATACGGTATCCAGTTTTGCCCAAGGAATAACCATGATTGCTATTCCTTGGTATTTGCTGCAGGAGCCCGATGGCAACTGGCTGGTAGCCACCCTGGCTGGTACGGTGACATTTGCTTCCATTTTTTGGGGATTGTATGCCGGTACCTTGGTCGATCGCTACAACCGCAAGGGTATCTTCTTGGCTTCTAACGTAGTAGATGCTTCAGTTCTCATAGGAGTAGCCATATGGGGTTTTGCACAAGGCGGCCTAAGCTTCCCTTTTATTGCGCTGGTGTATACCATTACCATTTTTACTTTCAACCTGCACTATCCCAATGTGTATGCATTGATCCAAGAACTTTTCGAACCGGCATACTATAGTAAGATCAACAGCGCCATGGAAATCCAGCATCAGACCACCTCGGTGCTGGGTATGATGGTGGGAGGTCTCTTGCTCGATGGCACCCCAAGCTGGAGTTGGTGGCCGGGCGCTTGGGCTTTTGATCCTTGGCCTTTGCACCAGATCATTTTCATGGATGGCATTACTTACGTGTTGGCTTTTGGGCTCATCAGCCTGATTCCCTATCGCCGCCAAAAAGGGACTCGAACGGATAAGGGAGCTGTGTTAGAACGACTTCAGCAAGGGTTTAACTATCTGCGCACCCACCGACCCATCATGATCTTTGGCATTGCTTCTCACATGGTCTTTTTTGCTTTGATCGTGGTGATTCAGGTGGGCATGCCAATATATGTGATGGATTATTTAGAGGAGCCGGCTATTGTGCTTTCTTCCTTCAAAGGCATTTATTCTATCGGAGCAGTCTCAGCAGGAATTTTAGGTCTGGCGATCTTTTTTAAGCGGGGTAATTTGATTCGACAGGTGATTGGGTTGGTAGGAATCGCTGGCATTCTTTTCACCAGTTTTGCTTTATTCCGATCGGTTTGGGTAACCCTGCTCCTGGCCTACTCATTGGGTATTTGTAACGCAGGTACTCGTATTCTCCGCATTACTTATTTGGTTAAAGTGGTCCCCAACCACGTTATCGGCCGAGTAAATGCTTTCTTCACCGTAGTTAACCTATTGATGCGAGTCAGCTTTATTAGCCTCCTTACCCTACCTTTTTTTGCTGATCACGGAGAAAACATCATCTACGGATTTGTTTTATTAGGCATTTGTATGTTCGTAGCGGCAGCGATTCTAGTGCTGAACTTTCCCTCTTTTGACCAGGATGCTGCTCAGCCTGAGCGCAAAACCCTTGAGGAAAAAGCCGATTTAGCCGGTTCCTAGCTTCAATGGGGGGGCATGAGCAGGCAAACTGGCGGTGATTAGCTGGACTTTAGCCATTTTGAAACGGAGGCAAACCTCTCTTGATAACATGGAAACGCTTATTTTTAATTATTCAACTTCATAAGTCTAGGCTGATGTTGATTAATT
>CAZFPQ010000096.1:0-23806 GCA_964521065.1 uncultured Bacteroidia bacterium
GGAAAAGAGCTTATGCCTACATGTGTCTAAGCTCTTCGGGCAGATCGTAAAAAGTAGGATGGCGATAGGCTTTATCTTTGGCTGGTTCAAAATAGTCTGCGTTTTTTTCGGGATTAGAAGCTGTGATGTGCTTAGACTCCACTACCCAGATACTCACTCCCTCACTGCGCCGGGTGTATACATCTCGAGCATTTTCCATCGCCATTTCAGCATCACTTGCGTGCAAACTTCCTACATGCCGGTGCTCCAAACCGTTTTTGCTGCGGATAAACACCTCCCAAAGAGGCCATTCTTTTTTTGACATGATTCGGTGGTTTTTAATTTAGGCGACTTCACTATTTCGCTTCGAAGCTTTCTTTTCTGCATGGGCAAGGGCTGCTTCTCTAACCCAAGCACCATTATCACGCGCCATTTGTCGAGCCGAGATGCGCTCTTTGTTACAAGGACCGTGGCCTTTGACCACCTGCCAAAACTCATCCCAATCAATTTCGCCAAAATCATAATGGCCCCGCTCTTCATTCCACTTTAGGTCTGGATCGGGAATGCTCAGTCCCAAAATATCTGCTTGGGGAACCGTGATATCGATGAACTGCTGTCGCAACTCATCATTGGTTTTGCGCTTAATCTTCCACTTAACGGCCTGTTCTGTATGCGTTGATTCTTCGTCGCGAGGGCCAAACATCATCAGGGATGGCCACCACCAGCGGTTCAAAGAATCTTGAGCCATGGCCTTTTGTTCGGGGGTTCCATTGCAAAGGGTAAGCATGATTTCATATCCCTGTCGCTGATGAAAGCTCTCTTCCTTGCAAATTCGCACCATAGCTCGCGCGTAGGGGCCATAGGATGTTCTCGTTAGCATGACCTGATTGATAATGGCTGCACCATCAACCAGCCAACCGATGGCCCCCATGTCAGCCCAGCTTAGGGTGGGATAATTAAAAATGCTGGAATACTTGGCCTTCCCACTCAGCAATTGCTCGGTCATTTCATCTCTTGAAATTCCCAAAGTCTCTGCCGCGCTATACAAATACAAACCATGTCCAGCCTCATCCTGAACCTTGGCCAGCAGAGCGACTTTTCTCCGCAAAGAGGGAGCCCGTGTTATCCAGTTACCTTCTGGCAGCATGCCCACAATTTCAGAATGGGCATGTTGAGATATCTGGCGAATCAGCGTTTTTCGATACTTTTCGGGCATCCAATCCTTGGGCTCTATGTTCTGCCCATCGTCAATTCTATCCTGAAAGACCTGATCTAGGTGATTGAAATCTACGATCTGCATAACAGTATATTTAACCTTCGATAGTTCTTAAAATAACAAATTAGCTTAGGCGTCAAAGTCAACGACCACCGTATCGCTGAGAGGAATTGATTGACAGGTTAAGACATACCCCGCCGCTACCTCTTCCTCTTCAAGAGCATAATTCACTTCCATGTCCACCTTGCCTTCGGTTATTTTGGCGCGGCAGGTACAACATACTCCTCCCTTACATGCGAAAGGAAGGTCAACAGAATTTTTCAAAGCCTCGTCTAAGAGATTGTTACTCCCTTTGGCCATTTGAAACTGAAGCGCCGTCCCATTGCTGATGACCTTAACCGAAGTTAAGCTGCCATCAAGCTTCCGGGCTTTTTTATTCTTTTTACTTGGACCACTTGTATTGAAAAGCTCGAAGTGGATTCGCTTAGAATCAATATGCTTGTCCAGTAGGAAATCTCTGATGAGAAAAATCATGGGCTCTGGGCCACACATGAAATAGTGATCTATTTCTGTGATGTCTATCAAGAGCCTAAAAAGAGATGCTAGTTTTTCCCGGTCGATTCGGCCATTGAAAAGAGGGGTATCTCTCACTTCTTGAGTTAAAAAGTGAAATATTTCAAAGCGCCCTAAAAACTGGTTCTTAAGGGCTTCTATCTCCTCTCGAAGAATAATACTTTGAACCGTCCGGTTTACGTAAAAGAGCTTAAAACTACTTTGAGGCTCTCTTAGCAAATGCGTTTTGATGATGGACAGAATGGGGGTAATGCCACTGCCTGCCGCAAAAGCCACATAGTCTCTAGCTTCATCAGGCTTTACAGGGACAAAAAACCTGCCGTTTGGAGGCAAAACGTCAAGTTCATCTCCTACCTCTAGGTGATCGTTTACAAAGGTAGAAAAGCGCCCGTCTTCGATTTTTTTGACCGCAACTTTCCACTCCCCATCTAGCGGACTGCTACAAAGCGAGTAGGAGCGTCGTAAGTCTTCGCCTTTTATTTTGGCTTTCAAGGTCAAATACTGACCTTGCTGAAAGCCAAACCGCTCACGTTCCTCTACGGGGATATCAAAGGAGAGTACCGTACAATCAGAAGTAGTCTTTTCCTTTGCTTTGACCTTGATGGGGATAAAACTTTCCATTATTAGCTCAAAACTAACGACTGTTAGTTTTGTTTGCAAACCTCATTCGTTCGTAGGCTTACTCAATTTCCATAAATAATCGATAAGTTTATTCCCCTAAGTGTCTCCCTGATGTTAAAATGCATTTTTGCCCTAAGCTGTGGCTTGTTGCTCCTAAGTAGTGCCTGCTCTGGGCCTCGAAGAATCGAAATTGATAACCAAACCGGCCAGAAAGCTCAGGTAGCTTGGGGGTTAAAGCCAGAAAGAACACCGGCTAGGCCATTTGCGGTGACAAGGACTGATACCCTGTATACATACCTAGATGCTAAAGGGAAGGAGTCTAAGACTGGACTAGTTTTCGGTGAGGGGAAATGGAACGTTACGGAATTCGACAGAATCATGAGTCGCCTGGTTTTTATCCAGGTAGAAACAGAAGATCAAACTCTTTTTAGGGCAAGTGGCCGAGATTCTTTACGATCTCTTCTTGAATCAGGGCTGAGCCAGACCAATAAAAGAGTAATCAGATTACGGATAGCAGAATAATACATGGATGAGCTTCGTAAAAAGTTAATTAGTGATCTGAGTGGCCAAGAAGGCATCACCTTATCTCCCGATCAGGATGCAGCGGTAAAGGAGTTTATCCGCTTTGAAAAATCTGAGGATTTGCGCTGTACCTATCTTTTAACAGGTTCAGCTGGCACTGGAAAAACGTTTTTGATCGGCCTGTTTCGTAGTTATTTGCAGAAGTTGGGCTATAAAGTGATTTTGCTGGCACCTACCGGCCGGGCGGCCAAGGTCATCAGTAGGCGAACTCATCGCTTGGCCTACACCATTCATCATCACATCTACAACCCCTTTGAAAGCAGTTTTGGGGAAGTTGCCTTTCAATTAAAGCAAAACAAGGAACAGAGCAAGACGGTGTACATCGTTGATGAGGCCTCCATGATTGGGGATAAATCGGGACAAGGTAGCAGTCAAGGGCTGCTCAATGACCTCTTGAGATTCGTTTTCGAAACAGACGAGGCCCGCAAACTTATTGTGGTAGGCGATCCCGTACAGTTACCCCCTATCGGACATCAACTTTCACCAGCATTGGAACCTGATGAATTGGCATTCAAAGGCTTTTTGACCATGTTTCAAGCAAACCTGACCGAGGTTAAGCGTCAAGAATTTGATTCCGGAGTGTTGGAGAATGCAGTTGCATTAAGAGATGCTTTCCTGGGAAAGACCCCGAATGATGTTAAAATCATTCCTAGCCGAGAAGTTTTGCTGCTTGAAAATGCTTGGGATTCAGTAGAAACCTATCTTGGTTATTATCAACAGAGCAATTTAGAGCGGGTCATCTTCATCACCTATTCAAATTGGCAAGCGACCCGTGTCAATCAAGGCATTCGACACGAACTACATCAGACCCAAGACCTTGTTGTGCCAGGCGAATTGCTAATGGTGGTTAAAAACAATTATGCCTGGGGAGACAACAAGCGCATGCCCTTTATCGCTAATGGGGAAATGGGAACGGTACAAGAGCTTATTTCGGAAAGCTATGAGGAGGCCTATGGCTTGAAGTGGGTCGATGTACTCATTGAGTTTGAGGATACGCGCGGTGATGCGTATCCTGTCGAATGTAAAATAGTACTTGATCTCCTACAGGTTAAACAACCTCAATTAGAGGCCAGTATTTTGGCAAATATTCAACATGAACGGCAAAAGCAATATCAACATCTCTCACCTGCCCAGATGCAGGAACAAATGCGTACCGATCCCTACGTCAATGCCCTGCAGGTAAAGTACGGATACTGTGTTACTGGACACAAATCCCAAGGAGGACAGTGGGCAAACGTCATCGTAGGATTTGAGCCAGATTATGGGCAGGACGCCCTAGCCTATCTGCGATGGACCTATACCGTTTTGACCCGAGCGGAAGAGCGACTTTTCCTGCTGAATACCCCTTTTGCTACCTGATTCTTCAAGGAATAGCAAGCAAGACACAGGTTAACTACTGCTTAACAAATAAGGCAGATACTTTCTTCGACTCAGAGTTAAGCAATTTCAAGACGTAAGTTCCCGTACTTAGTTTCCCGACTTTAATGCCTTGATCAGGAAGAACTACACCTTGAGTGAGGATAGATCCATTTAACCTAGAAATTTGGAAATGGACCTTTTCCGTAAGGTTGAGGATATACAATTCATCCTGAACAGGATTGGGATACAATTCAATGCTGAATGAGTCTTCCACTGAAGCCAAAGACGAAACTGTCGCTGGATCTAACTGGATTTTATCGAGGTTCCATTGCCAAGTATTGGCGCCGCTGGCCACTACGCGGATGGTATGTTCCCCCTTTGTCAAGCTGATAGTCTGATTAAAGGCCAAACACCTATAATCATCCCATTGTCCATTGTTAGGCACAGACATGTCAGCGAGTTGGGTTCCATCTACCCAAAACTGTACCCGAGCCTGATCCGTGGGGGTACTTATAAAGTAGAATAGCCGATAATCATCGGTTTCCGGTACGGTGAGTGGGTATTCCATCCAATCCCCCGCATTAACAAAATTAACCCCTATCCCTGTTCTATTCACGCCAAAACCAGGGCCTCCAGAATTGGAGTCATCGTAGCTTCCTCCTGTATGGGTAAAGGTTTCGGCTTCGATGATCAATGCATGGTCACTGGGCAGGATCTTAGGCTCTTCAATGTCAAATCGGACCAAGTAATTTGTTCCTCCCGTGACAGAACCCCATTCATAGCGGTGAGCTAGCCCCCACCTTACCCCATCGCGCGGGGCATTCCCCCCCTCTTCGGGCCTAAATATCCCCAAGGCTTCAGGTACATGGGTAGCGCGGCCTCTCATTTCAAAATTTAAACCATCCGCCGCGAACTGAACCGTTCCACGCTCAGGGCCATCTAACTTCTGAATAATGGCTATGCCCTCATCATGGTTCCAAACAGCAACCTCATGCCCACTAGTAGTGATGGGATTGTACTCTGACTTGGCGTAAGGCCCCATGGGATGGTCGGCGATGGCCACACCCCACCGTATCTCTCGCTGTCCGCAAATTCGCTCTTCTCCCATTCGCTCCCCTTTGTAATAGAGGTAAAATTTATTGTTGTAGAATCGTAGACAGGGATCGTGAACTTTGTGGCTATCAAAATCACCTTTTACATCTGCATCTAATCGACTAAAGGAACCATTGGTCCATTTTCCATTATCTGTAGGCCGTAAGATCGGTTCAGGTAGTTTTGTCCAGGGACCATCGGGAGAGGTCGCATATGCCATTCCTATGGTGTTTTTGACTCGCTCTACGTAAGGAGCTTGAACTACCTGGTAAACTAGGTAAAACGTATCCTGGTGAACAAAAATCTCAGGAGTAAATACCGATTGGTCATCGAAGCTGCCATTGGCACCACGGGTAACCGCCGCCCCTTGTTCTTCCCAATGGTAGCCATCGGTGGAGGTAGAGTAGTATAAGTCAGCATTATCCCAAGGGAAAACGTTGATGTGGCCTCCTAGATTCGGGTCGCCATTGTTGAACCAGGTAGATGGTTCGCTGAGCTTGTAGGTATACCAAACGTAGTACTTCCCATTATGGCTAATCACGGCAGTAGGATCCCGACGGGTATAAGTAGGGTCTCTACCCAGGTCTCCTGTCAAGTTTGATTCCGACCATTCCATGTTCCAGTCTGGATCATCAGGGATGTTGGGGCTGTTGTAGACCTGGCAACTAGTCAGGTAATTCTCCCAGCGAAGGGTGGCTGCACTCTTTTTCTTAAGCCGAAGCTGGATATTGAAATTGGTATCGGGAGCCACTTTTCTCAAATCTTCAAAGACAAATCCATCTTTGTTGACTTGCAGGGTCCTGAGGCTGCTATCGGTAGCAATAATCGAAAAAGCCCCATCGGTTCCCGTGCTTACGGATTGATCCTCTTCCACCAAGGTAACGATGGCCCCCTCAAGGGGTAGGCTGCTTTGCTGATCTAGGATGATACCGCTGTAGGTCTGTGCTTGAACCATGATGGTGGCACAAAAAAGGAAGACGAAATAGGGGAGTTTCATGTAGTCTTGTAGATGAGCGACCCGAGATACCAAATAAGGTTGATACCCCTTTGAGCTTAAAGAAATAGCTTTTCTTCTTTAAGCGAGCAGTGGCTTCATAGACAAAAACTTGACATGAACTAGCAATCGTTTGCCCAGCTATCAGACAGGCCATAGGCCATCCAAGATCTCGGGTTCCACCAGTTCGACACGGTACATGGCATGCCTTCAACGGCTTTCCCTAGTCCTGACCCTGAGCACCCCACGCATCGTCATGTAGTGGCCTGGATAGGTGCAGACATATTCGTACACGCCGGGCTCTTCAGGAGCTTGAAAATAGATGGTTTGAGAACTCCCAGGTTGTACCAACTTGGTATGTGCTAACACCAATGGTGTATTAGGAACATAGTTCATGGCCATCCCTTTTACCCCCAGCTTGAGCGACATCTCCCCTACCCTAGTGGCCGCATTAGGCTTGACTAAGAGAAAATTGTGCGGCATATCATCATTGTTAGAAAATATGAGTTTGACCTGACTTCCGGCCTGCACGGTCATATCAGCTACATCATATTTCAAGCCAGGAACCGTTCCTAACCTGACGGTGAGCTCTGGCCCGTCCGTCCAACTACTGGGTTGTCTGGTTTGGTTTTTGGCGAGCAATTCAGTTCCAGGTAAGGCTTTCGGTGGTTCAGGAGCTCGCACCAAAGCTTGCTGATCAGGTGAGACAAGGTCCTTGGGATTGACCATGGCAGATTGCTGGCCTGTTTGGCTGGGACCAACTCGTTCTTCTGCAGCAGTCAATTTTATCTTTTCGCCTTCTGGAAGCACATTTAGGGTATAGTAGCCTGTATTGTGCAACAAGCCTTTATCATCTTGATAGCTGGTCACTCCACTAGCCAAGATTTCATATACATACTTTAGTCGGAGTTTATCCACGACCAAGCGGACTTTAAGCCCATCTGGAGAGACCATGGCTTTTTGAACTGGATTTTCTTCTAAATTGACGGCCGGTGATCCATATACGGGATGATACTTGTAGATGAAACTGCTAACCTGATAATTGTCTCGGTTTTGAGCAGAGGATTTATTGACTGGCTGGGTAAATTCGATTTCAAATCCATCCGGCATGGCCCGAATAGCTTTCATTTCGAAAGGAGTTTTCCCCGTCCAAATCAGGCGCTGCAGGCCCTCGTTTTTATTTCCGGCTGATCCCCACCCTCGATTGCTCTCAGCAGCGAATAGAGAGCCGTCTCTCCCCCAAGCTAGGCGCATGATTCCACTTTGAAAATCTTTTCGAAAATCGAAGGCAGCACCCTGATAGACTCCATCGATCTTTTCCATGAAAATCCGCATCACCTTCGACTGCCCCTGGTCACCGATAAAGATCTGCCCAGAAAAGGGCCCAAAAGCACCCTCCGTCTCGTCTACCACAAACTGGGCAGTAGAGATGCCTAACACTCCATGCGGTAACCAAACCGCTGGCGTCTTTACCCCGCTCACCTCGTCAGCCACTTCGAAAAGGGGTTTAGGTATTTCGGATTCAATATTTTCCGGTTTGATCGGGCGCTCTCCCGGGGCAGCCAAGCGTGGATCTACTCTGCTATATACATCAGATTGACGAACCGAAACGGGAGAATCTTCATCATCTGCCCAAGCCAAACTTGCTGGATGCCCGGTAAAATCTCCTTTACTCACGTGAACCAGGCCACCAGATCCGATCCAGTCACCTTGATTATCAGCGTAAAAAAACTCGCCATCATAAAATCCATACCCATTGGGCGAACGCATGCCCGCTGCAAAGGGCTCCATCTCGCCCTCGGAGGTAATTTGCATAGTCCAACCTCGCCAGGGGACTACACTCATGCCACGCCACCACTCCACCCCACCAAAGGAAACGTTGGCGGTAATGAAAAGGGTGCTATCAGGTGCGACGGCCGGCCCATAGCTGTATTCGTGATAGTGGCCACTTAATGGCCAAGCATAAACGGTTTCATAATAATCGCAGTAGCCATCGCCATTGCGATCCCACAGGCGGGTCAACTCACCCCTTTGAGCCGCCCAAAGTGTCCCGTCGTGCCAAGTAAGTCCCAAAGCCTCATGAAGACCAGAAGCAAATAGACGATAGTGAGGCCTAGCCCCTTGATCCAAATAAGGATTCTCAATGATATAGACATCCCCCATCCGGGTGGCCACGGCAATATTGCCATTGGGCATAGTCGTCAAGCCTCCCCCTTCTAATATAATGTCACTGGGAACAGGTATGGTAGCTAGCGTATAGTAGTCTTTTTCATCTGGTGCCTGGGCACAAAGGTGAAGTCCCCCAAACAGCATTAGGGCTAGTAGTTTGTAGCGAAATACGGCAGTAGTAGATGGCATAATTTGATGCGGATTTTCAAGTAGCTTAAAGTAGAAAGACCGCCCTAATTTTCCAACCAAGTGCTCAACTACATCGATTGCAGGCCAGAAAAGTAGAGCCGAAATATTCCAAGTCTTGGTGTTCTGGCGGCAGCAAACTATTATTGTGGCTTAATTCGATTCTTATACCCAATTAATTCACTACAATCTTGGATATCTTTGACAAGATCGATCGGAACATGGCAACTGACTTGGGTCAGTATGCTTCGATGGGACATGGCTACTTGGCTTACCCCAAATTGGAAGGTGAAGTCGGACCATGGATGAAGTTCAGAGGCAAGGATGTATTGGTCTGGTCGCTGAATAGCTACCTAGGTTTGGCCAACAATCCTGAAATCCGTGCTACGGATGCCAAGGCGGCAGCTGATTACGGATTGGCTTATCCAATGGGTTCTCGGGTATTGACCGGGAACAGTGACAATCACGAGACCTTTGAGCGCTCTGCGGCTGAGTTTATGCAGATGGAAGATTCTTTCTTGCTAAACTTTGGCTATCAAGGCTGTATGTCCATCATTCACACCTTGACTGACCGTCGCGATGTCATCGTATATGACCAGCTTGCTCACGCTTGTATCATGGATGGGATGAACCTAAGCATGTCCAAGCGCTTTGTGTATGCCCATAATGACATGGCTCAGTTAGAAAAACGTTTGATACAAGCTAAAAAAATCACTGAAAAGACCGGTGGTGGAATCTTGATCGTAACGGAGGGTGTATTTGGGATGAAAGGCGATTTGGGTCAACTAGACGAAATCGTAATTCTGAAAGAGAAATATAACGCGCGTCTTTTTGTAGACGATGCTCATGGATTTGGGGTAATGGGTGAAACCGGCATCGGTACGGGAGAGCACTTTGGCGTGCAAGACAAGATCGATGTATTGTTCAATACTTTTGCCAAATCCATGGCAGGCTTCGGAGCCTTTGTCGCAGGTCCTAAAAAGGTTATTCAGTACCTGAAGTACAACATGCGTAGTCAGATCTACGCCAAGAGCCTTTGTATGCCCATGACTGTGGGTGCCATCAAGCGTCTCGAAATGCTCCGCACCATGCCTGAGCTCCGCGAAAAGCTTTGGAACATTGTTAATACTTTGCAAAATGGGCTACGTGAGCGTGGTTTCGACATCGGAAACACCAAATCGCCTGTAACTCCAGTATATTTCAAAGGAGGACCACAAGAAGTTATTGGTGTGATTGGGGATCTTCGTGAAAATTATAAGATTTTTGCTTCAGGTGTCGTTTATCCAGTAGTAGAAAAAGGAGTAATCATGTTGCGCCTCATTCCTACTGCCCACCACCGTGTGGAAGACGTAGAATATACCCTAAAAGCCTTCGAAGAAGTACGTAGTAAAATCGAGGCTGGGGTGTACAAAAACCCCGAATTCGCGGCCAAATTGCCGCTTTTGGTTTGACAATAAGTCAAAATTTTCTAATTTGCTCTAAAACCAAAAAATTAAACCAAATGGAAAAATACGCTCAGCTAAAAAAGATGGTTCTTGAGATCGAGGAAGACTTTGAAAAGTTTTACGACAAAAGCAATAAAGCTGCTGGAACTCGTGCTCGCAAAGCCATGCAAGATGTGAAGGTACTAGCTCAGGATATTCGCAAAGAAATCCAAGAAAAGAAGAACGACGGCTGATCCGTGTTCCTATAAATTACCTTTGCCCAAAATATTATAAGCGCTGGTTCTACTTGTAGTTCCAGCGTTTATTTTTCATCCTATTCCTCCTACCCTACTCTTCCCTGGCATGAAACTCAGTCGCAAACAGGAAATATTGAGGGCATCTGCACATCTGTTCCGAAAACAAGGCTACCAAGGCACCTCCCTCAAAAGCATTGCCCTTGCCGTTGGAATGGAAGCAGCGCCAAGTCTATACAACCACATTCAGTCTAAAGCTGCTATTTTAGAAGAGTTACTTCTAGGAATGGCCCGTAGATTTGATCTGGGAATGAAGGAGATCAAAGAAGCCCAGATCAATCCCCAAGACAAAATTGAACGCATTATCCGCCTCCATCTAAATTTGACGATCCAAGAGCCCGATGCCATTGCCTTGATATGGCAGGAATGGGTTCACTTAAGCCCTGGGCCCAAAGCGGAATATCTCCAGCTGAGGGAAAAGTATGACCTAAATCTTCGGGAGATTCTACAATCAGGAATAGACCAGCATTACTTTCAAGGCTTGGAAGTAGAATTGATGCTTTTTTCTCTGCTTTCTACCCTACGGTCCATTTACGCATGGTACCTTCGGCATCAAGATTACAACCCCATTGAGCTAGAAAAGCAACTTACTCACTGTCTGCTCAAAGGGATCATCAAGCCCCAATAAATAATTAAGCCCATTGTAAAAGCAAGCGCTGAGCAGAAAAGCCTGGTCCAAAGGCGAGCATTAGTCCATAATCTCCTTTTGGAATGGCCCGGTCCATGAAACGTTCCAATACATATAAGACCGTAGCGCTGCTCATGTTGCCATACTCCCTCAAAACTGCCTTTGAATCATCGATATTCTTGCCCAGGCTTCCCAATAAGCCTTCTACCATTTGGACAATTTTCTTCCCCCCTGGGTGAAAAATAAGGTGGTTGAGATCCTGAATCTCTAGTCCATTTTTTTCCAGGAAGGGATATAGGATTTCCGGAAATTTCTTTTCAATCTCTTCAGGCACGGTAACGTCTAACACCATTTCAAAACCCGTGTTTTTTACGTTATAGCCCATAAAGTGAAGGGCATCGTAGTAGTGATACATGTGCGTATCTAGGATTTGGGGTTTAAGCTGGTCACTTGGGCCCAAAATAGCACAGGCAGCCCCGTCCCCAAAAATGGCAGCACTTACCATGTTTGTCATCCGCCAATCTCGATGCTGAAAAGTGCTAGTAGGGGACTCTACCGCAACAATTGCAGCTCTTTTGCCTGGGTTGGCCCTTAAGAATTCATAGGCATAAATCAATGCAGAGGTGCCGGCAGCACATCCCATTTCCGTTACAGGCAATCGTACAATATCCTGCCGCATATTTAACCGATTGATGATTTCGGCGTCCATGCTAGGAATCATAAATCCGGTACAGCTCACCGAAATGATATAATCAATATCTTGCGGGTTAAGCTCAGCCTTAGCAAGAGCATTTTCTAATGCCTCCTGGCCGAGATCTGTCGCTTTTTCAATGTATAAGCGGTTCTTGTCTTCCCAACTAGTCTCAGTGAAAACTTCATCCATGTCCATGATGGAATAGCGCCGATCTACTTGGGCATACTTGAAAATGCGGAGTATTTTTTTTCGGTCTCTTTCGGAAAGAGGCGCAAGCCATTTTTCTACGCGGGGTAAGATTTCTTCTGTACTACGGGTAAAAGGGGGGAGGGCCTTGGCGACAGCCAGGATTTTGGGATTCATGTAGAGATACTTCTTGTGGAAGGGTCAATTTACAGGAAATATTGGAGCCTCCTTAGCCTTTCTTTAAGATCATCAAAAACCTGAAAGCCCATCTCCATTTGATGCTACCTAACCATCCACTCTCCCGGGCCATGAGGTTCAATTCTTGTCGGCTAAACCCTCGCCTAATGCTCAAGGCTCCATCAAAGCGAATCATTTTGCTCGCACCTAGGACAAAGGTCAGTACCTTGAATAGTATCCAAGGCAACCAATGGCGTTGGAGGTCAGATACGACTATTGCCTTGCGGCAAATCTGCTTAAGCTGGATGATGAGGCGCTGAATGTCCGTGGCTTCAAAATGATGCAAGAAAAGGCTACAGGTAACCAAATCAGCCTCTAGTTCCATGAAAGAGGGACTCCAGATATCCCGAACTAAGTACTCGATTTCCGGATAGTCTGAGCTTTTTTTGCTAGCATATCGGATAACATGTGGATTGGCATCAAGTCCAATCAAAATCAGAGTCAGTCCTTTTTGCCTGCCCCAATCTGCTATCTGCCTCAGGCTCTCCCCTCCCCCACAACCTAAATCAATTACGGTATATTCTTCGCCCGGCTTAGTCTCGCCCAAAGCTTCTCTCACTCCGTCTAGCAACAAACGCCCCCCCAAAAAGCGGTTGATCAAGGCTAGTTGGTCTAAGGTCTGATCCATCAGATCACCTCCCAAATCGAGGTCATCCATAATTTCAGCTTCATTGCTGCGCCGGGAAAAGTCAGGTATTTGCATCAGGATGGGGGTTTGAAGAGTAGAGAATCGGTGAAATTTAGTCATTCTAAGTCGTATCTTCCCGAGATAACCAACGCTTTGTTTTATGAATCGAATTCTATTGATCCTAATGCTATTGATTGGCGTGACGGATTCCTTCGGACAAGAATACTTTCTGAGTCGTTTTGCCCCTTACGACCCCTCCATTCCATCTCCAGAAGAGTTTTTGGGATACGGGATTGGAGAACACCATACCCGACATGACCGCATTGTCGCCTATTTTGAAACCCTAGCTAAGGCTTCGGACCAGGCGATGATAAGCTCCTATGGTGCCACTCATGAGGGGCGTCCACTAGTCATCTTAAGCATCAGTAGCAGTGGAAACTTGGAAAACATAGAGGAATTCCGGAAGACCCATTTGCAGCTGTGTGATCCAACGCGAGAGATGCCTGATATTTCCAAATTGCCTGTCTTCGTTAATTTAGGATACAACGTCCACGGAAACGAACCTTCTGGTTCAGAAGCAGCTTTGCTGGCTGCATATACTTTGATAGCCTCTCAACATGAAGATATTGTTCGTTACAGAAGTCAAGCCATTGTCTTCATAGATCCTACCATCAACCCGGATGGCAGGGATCGACACACCCAGTGGGCCAACAGCTATCAAGGCCAACCGCTGGTCAGTGATCCTCTGGATGCTGAACACAACGAGGGGTGGCCAAGAGGCAGAACCAATCATTATTGGTTTGACCTCAATCGAGACTGGCTTTTGGCCATCCATCCTGAGAGTCGTGGCAAACTCCAATGGTATCACCAGTGGTATCCCAATGTGGTGACCGACTTTCACGAAATGGGAACCAATAGCAGCTATTTCTTTGAGCCGATGAAAACAAATGGGTCCAAGAATCCCATTATGCCCAAGGAGAACTACACCACCCTTAATGATACTTTTGCCCAATACTTTGCCCGTAACCTAGATGCCATCGGCTCTTTGTACTTCAGCAAGGAGGTTTTTGATGGGACCTATCCTGGGTATGGTTCATCTTACCCCGATTTGCAAGGAGGATTGGGGATTTTGTTTGAACAGGCTTCATCTAGAGGGCATCTTCAGGAGACCCCTACTGGAAAAATAACTTTCCCGTTTACTATCCGCAACCAGTACACATCAAGCTTTGCTACTGTTCAAGCCTCGGTAGAACACAGGGACTTGATGCATCAGTACCTCAGGGACTTTTTTGCCTCGGCTTTATCGAATGCGACCCAAGATCCTATAAAAGCGTATGTATTCACAGCCCCCCATGATCAAACCCGGACACGTGCTTTCCTGGATAAATTATTGCTTCACAAAATCAAATTTTACCCCTTAAAAGAAGATCTGGATGTGAAGGGGCTTACCTATAAGGCAGGTGAAGCTTTTGTAGTTCCGACGGCACAAGTTCAGTATAGAATGGTCCAAACTTGTTTTGAGACTTATGATGAATATACCGATAGTGTGTATTACGATGCATCAGCGTGGTCTCTGGCCAATTTTTATAATCTCCCCTACACCGGTCTTACAAAAGTCCCTCAGTTAGGCGAAGAAGTAACGGCGCTTGAGAGCCTAAAAGTAGCTGATTTTTCACCAGCCAGCTACGCTTACTTAATTCCTTGGAATGATTATGCAGCTCCTGCATTTTTGTACCACCTTCAACAAAGGGGAGTCCAGGTGTTTTCGGCGTTTAAACCCTTTCAAGCCAAGCTATCTGGGGAGATAAAAGATTTTGGATATGGTACCTTAATGGTGCCAGTATCTCAACAAAAAATCTCTAGGGACTCCTTGTTTAGGTTATTGAGAAAGGGTTCTAACGATTGGGGTATACCAGTCTATCCGACTAGTACTGGATATAGCAGTGGAGGCATTGATCTGGGGAGTCGCTTTATGGAATACCTCAGCACGCCAAAGGCTCTGCTATTAATAGGTGAAGGAGTCTCATCTTATGAAGCTGGAGAAGTCTGGCACTTGCTTGACCAAAGAGTGAAAATGCCGATTACCAAACTGCGGCTAGCCATGTTTAACCGAGCTAGCTTGGATCGCTATAACGTGTTGGTCATTGTGTCTGGATCCTATACCCAATTGGACCCAGAGGATAGGCGCAAGATCTCAGATTGGGTAGAAAAAGGAAACACTTTGATCACCATTCGCCAAGGGAGTACTTGGGCGATCAAAAATGGTTTGGTGAATGAGACTCTACGCAAACCCAAACAGGATACCAGCCAGACCCGTTTGCCCTATACCCAAGCTTCTGAGATCATTGGCCGGGAAGAGGTAGGAGGAGCTATATTTGAAGTTTCCCTTGATCTGAGTCACCCTCTAGCCTTTGGTTATGAGCGAGAAAAAATTCCTGTTTATCGCAATAGTGACGTATGGCTTGAGCCTAGTAAAAATCCATATTGTACCGTAGCTGCTTACACAGAAGATCCTCACCTCGATGGCTTCATCACAGACCGTAACTTAGAGGATAACCTAAAGGGAACAGCCTCCCTAATCGTAAGTCCCATAGGAAGGGGGAGGGCCATTCTTTTTGTTGACAATCCCAATTTCAGGGGATCTTGGTACGGAACCAACCGCTTGTTTCTAAACGCCATCTTTTTGGGGCAACACATTCAAGTGCCACGCTAGCGTACAATAGTCTTCAAAGTGGCCTGATAGGTAGGGTGACCTATTTTCATGCTGTTTCATGTTCCTCTGGCTGCTGACAGGGAGCCGGAGGAACATCGCATTTATTCAAAAACGTCTGCTAAAACTGCCACCTTCCTGTATACCTGCCTCTGGCCTGTATCGTCGTTTAGGACATCGAACACAACCACATACATGCCAACTGCGGCCTTTTGATTTCGTTCATTAAAACCATCCCAAAAAAAGACTCCCGGGGCTGGGTCTAGGAGCAAATTTTCTTGGAGGCGTTTCACAAGGTTTCCTCTGGTGTCATAGATGTAAACGCGTGCATTGGCACCCACAAAATCAAACTGGTAATGAATGGGGAGCAGGTCATCTACACCATCTAGGTTAGGAGAAAAAACCTGTAGTCCTAAAAACACCTCTTCATCAGTTTGAGTCAAGGCCTGAGCTTGAGAATTTGTATATCCAGGAGTTGCATAACCTACCAGGCTAGAAGCAGAATGCCAATTGCTAGGCTCCTGACTGGCAACAAACAAAGATAACCGTTCCAATGAGACTCCGTCATCATCTATAAGGGTAGGATAATGAAAATCGTCTAGGTATTCAAAGCGATCAAAAAGGACGCTATCGCTGGATACCAATGCGACTACTCCTTCGGCATCGTCGTAGGATGGGAAGCCTGACATTTCTAGAAATCTTGCTTCGGGGGGAGTTTGGTAAACCCTTTGCTGGAAGGCTACGTCCCGGGTAAGACAAACCAATTCACCAGGTAGAAGAAGAATACTACTCTCACTGACCGGGTCAGCGTTGAAGAAGGTATCACTGGCTGGAAGGCTTTCTCCCAGCAAGAGGTCTTGAAGGTCCAAAATATTTTCACCTGCATTGGCAATTTCAACAAAATCCGCACCTCCGGTATAGGGGTTAAATAGAATTTCATTGATTAATAAATCGCCCGGCATAGCAGGCACAGGTATTCCAATCGGAATATGAATCTCTCCCTCACTTGCCAATGGATTGCCAGAACAGTCCGTCAAATCACTCAAGGTCAGTAAATAAATACGGTTGGTATCTAATGCCTGCGCAAAGGTTAGCTCAACCTGATTGCCAAGTTCTGAGCTAACTAAAGCCAGTAAGGGTATCCCTATCTCTTGGTCTACTTCGTAGTTTTCAGTATTCCCTAACTCCACTAGGTCCATGGGTTCACTGAAGTTGATGAGTAGCCCATTTTCCGTTACGGAAAGGGACTGAATCTGAGGGGCAGTGGCATCTTCGAATAATCCATTGATGCTGTTAAGCTGACCAGGCGTGCCTCCTTGGCTAGATTGGCTGGCTCTCCAATTATGAGAATTGTTACAATTGACAAAGTCTGGATCGATCCGCTCTAGGCTAAAACCACCGTCATCTTTGATTTCATCCTGGTACCAGCTCCTTTCATAGATGACCTCATCCATTAATCCATCAAAAGGAGTCAGCAATCTAAGGGTATCACCACTGTTGTTTTGACTAGGTAAAAAAGGCAGGGACAACACTCGCCCCAAACTTCTGAACTCTTCGGCAAATTCATCTTGGCAGATGATCAGGTGTTCACGTGGCAGTAAAACTAAACTTTCCCATTGGGCAATACTTCCTCCATCACTCAGTTTGAAGTTATTGAGCTCTACCACTTGGTCTAGGCGATTGTAAATCTCTACAAATTCAGCTTCTGGCAATCCCTGACTTGGAGTCGGATCTGGCATAAACTCCGTGATGACGACCTCAAAACTTTGTGGAATGATTCCTCGCCCAACTGCTATCGCACTGTTGCTAGGGAGCGAATTTCCAGCACAATCTGAGGGTCCATTCACTTCTAGGCTAAATAAATCTCCCCGAGCCAAGGAGTTGGAGAACTTGAGATTGACGCAGCGGGCTTCCTCGCCTACAATTAATTCAACCGGATTTCTCCCCCCTGGATTTAAGCTATATTGGGTTAGGTCTGTTAGGCTGGCGGGGTCCATGACCTCGTTGAAACAAAGTAATATCTCATCCGGCTCAATCACTGATATAGAGGCCAGAAAGGGTGGCTCAGTTTCAGGTTCCAAGGAAAAAACACTGTTTTCTTGCCCGGGTGTTCCCCCTTGTCCGCTTGCTGAGGCCGTCCAATTTGCGGCGGAGGGACAATCTCTGTTTTCGGGGTTGATAAGCTCTAGGCTAAACCCTCCTTGTGCTTTTCCGGGATCGCCATACCAATCCAGGTTGTAGCGGATGCTGTCAATGGTTATGCCCTCAGGGTTTTTCAAAATGAGGAAATCACCGGTATTATTTAGGCCAGGTAAACTGCTGGGACTTATCAAGGGACCAAGGACGGAGAATAGAGGTGCATTTGCCTCACTAACCAGCATTACATATTCACCCGCTTGTAACAATTGATTCGGCAGGGTTCCCGTACTGTTCCCATCGCTGATGGTCCAACCATCGAGGTCAACCAACTTATTGCTTCGGTTATATAGCTCTACAAATTCTTCAGCTGGGAGCCCCTGGCTAGGACTAGGATCAGCCATGAACTCATTCAGTATGATGTCTCCAGGCTGAGCTATTTCTGGCAGGAGAAAAGTAAAGGGAAAGGCTTGACTACTAAGCACATTTCCGGCTAAGTCTGCTATTCCAGACAGGGTGAGCTCGTAAGTCTGATTGTTTTGAAGGGGGCTAGCAAACTCCAATCTTACCTCTTGAAGCTGAGGAGAAAGAAGTTGGGCCAACTGAGGATTACCTATGCCTTTATCTATGGCATAATTCCCTGGAAGTTGGGCCGAAGTAACTTCCAGGTTTTCGGAGAACCGCAAGCGTAAACGCTGGCTACTCTCAAAATCTATCGTAAGTAGCTCTGGGGGGGCTAGATCTAGGATCTCATTCCCAATGTATATATCATCAAAGAAAAAGGATTGTGCTCTAGTCGAAGTATGGGAAACCCATGGGCCTGAAAAACTAGTAGATTGATGGGTGAGGTCAAGCACAGATCCCTGATTTTGAAAAATGCCATCCCCTGTATCAATTGCTAAGTCCCAGTTCCCTTGATCATCTCTGAGTACCCTGACTACGGCATCGATACCTGCTCCTGCAAGCCCATTTGCCCCATCAATGATTTTGGTTCTCGTATTTCCATCCTGGCGAAACAGATCATAACTGTCATCACTTCCAGTCTCTCCGACTCCTACAAAATATCCATTCAAGGCCCCTTCCAAATCTGATTGGTCTGAGGTGAGATAAAACCGAGCTTGATTGCTTCCACTTGGCCCTCCGGCGGTATAACGCATCCGAAAACGCCACTCTGTGTCGTTAAGGCGGGTGGAAGGGGTGCTAAGATGAATAAGGTCAGAGGCGGAGGAGCCATTGGACTGTAGCTCCAATTGGGCATTTACTTGCCAACGAGTAATGTCTCCCTGCCAAGTAGGGTTACTGCTGATTTCTCCATCAGAAAAATCATCAAACACTTGGGTCCTGCCAGTCACTGTCATGAGGACCAAAGAGAAAACAAATAGAATACGTTTCATGGCAGAAGCTTTTGCGAGGGCTTACTCCTTAGAATCACGTTCTTTTGGCTTGCGAAAGCCAACGATAATCTTGTCCTGGTGAACTTGTTTGAGTGTCTCGTTAAGATGGAATAAGGTTGAATCCAATTGTTGGCTCAAACTAGGATCTGTAAGCAGGCGACCCGCTAATGTTTCTTCGTCTTGAATTTTTTCCATGATGAGTGCCGCCTGGGTTGAAAGGGCATCCACTCGTTCAAGCGTATGGTTGAGGTTGGTCAGCAGAGTATCTGTCCTAGGCCCGAAAAGCGCACCTAAACTGTCAGAGACATAATTTAAACGTGTAAGGGCCTCATCGGCTCTGATCAGCATGGCTTCAACCTGACCCCAAGTCTGGTCAATTCGTTCAGGGGAGACTGGCTCAGTTAAAGCATCAATGCGATGGCTACTCTGCTCAAGATTATGGAGAATTCGGGCAGGCGCATTGGGATCTATGTTCACCATCATGGCCTCCATTTGTCGGCTGATTCGATCGAATCGCTGCCAAAGCACATCGATCTTTTGCTCATTGACGTCATCCAAAATTCTGCCTACCTGGGAAAATGAGCTGCTTAAATCTAAGGCCGCTCGCCCTTCGATTTGTGAACCAGGGCTTAACATCTCCCCTCCCCCACCCGGGAAAATAGTGATCTGTTTGCCGCCCATGATTTCCTTGATCTGGATCTCGGCCTTAGCGTCCTGATAAAGGGGGATATCTTGATTGACAGAGATGGAGACCCTAACAAAATTTGTCTCCGGCTGAATGGAGGTCACCTGTCCAGCTTGATAGCCACGAATAAGGACTGGATCTCCCTCCAAGAGACCACTTACATCCGCGAAAATAAGCTCATAGGGATTCACCTCGCGGGCAAACAAGTGGATGCGACGAGTCCAGGCAACAATGAGATAGATGATTAGTAGGGCTACTAAAACGCTAAGACCCACTTTTGCCTCTTGCCTAAGCATATAAATGACAGTATTAATAGGAAAAAACCAGCATCATGGGCTGGCTATGCCTGCCAAGTAACCTCTCGGGCGCCAGCTCCTTGACTAAGGTAGCGACTAAAAACAAAAAGCCAATCGGAAAGTCGATTTAGATAAACTAAAATGACAGGATCGAGAGGACTATGGCTGTGAATTTCTGTTACACGTCGCTCTGCCCTACGGCAAACTGTCCGAGCCAGATGCGCCATGCTATTGGCGGGATGTCCCCCAGGTAAAATAAAATTCTTGAGAGGAGGAAGGCTTTCGTTAAGATGATCAATAGATTTCTCAAGGAGGGCTACATCCTCCAAATGTAGCTTTGGCAATTCAAAGTTCGCCTTATCAGGATCGGTCGCAAGATGGGAACCTATGGTGAACAATTTTGCTTGAACCTCTCTGATGAGGGATAAATACTCACGGGACAATTCCTGATCACTCAACAAGCCCATATGGGCGTTTAGCTCATCTACGGTGCCGTAGGCTTCTATTCGCAGGTCATACTTTGGCACCCTGGTGCCTCCTAATAAACCAGTGGTGCCTTGATCTCCTTTTTTGGTATATATTTTCATGTCATTGAATCTTGGGTACTAGTCGAAAGCCGTCTTAGTCTAAGTATCCTAATGGACTGGGATCTATGTCTACGAAATTGATGGTCAATCCTTTTCTATCTGTACTCATATTGAGCAAGATTTCCATTTGAGTAGAGTGGCGAGTAAGCCCCTTCCACCTGAATTGCCCATAAGTTCCACTTGATACCCCATATCGGCTGTTAAAATAGGCTTGTATTTCATT
Organism: uncultured Bacteroidia bacterium; assembly: GCA_964521065.1. GTDB lineage: Bacteria > Bacteroidota > Bacteroidia > J057 > J057 > CAYVAP01. Next base: position 20,914 of record CAZFPQ010000096.1, read on the forward strand.
GTAAAGCCTTGCGGTTTCAACTTCATCTTCAAGGAGTATGTTTGAAACTATGGAGACAATTTGATCGCTGGTCTCATCACTCATGAGATTATTGGAGTGATAATCGATAAATATCTCTGCCTCTTCCCCAAGAGGATACTGATAAGCCAAGCCTAGCTCATCTTGGTACCGGAGCTTGGCTTCTTCCTCCTGTCTCAAGGCTCGATGGAGGGGGTCCCTAGGGTCAAGGCCCCGAAACGCCGTGGTATCATTTCGGAATAGATCTCCAAAGAGAGGACTTTGCAACCCGGCTTCACTGCGGCAACCCATGATCAAAAGAGTAGCTAGCAGGAGCAGTAGGCAGAGTTTCCTTAGCAATAAAAACCTAATTGTTAACATACGAGGTCTTGCTTCAGCTGAAATGGGCCTTACCTGTGGTAAGCAATGACTTAAACAAAGATTAGCATTTTTTTTGCATTTTTATTGGAGATCCGAGGCCCATAGGTCTTTTATTGACCGCCAGTAGTCACTAAACCGCGGATAAATCATGAAAAATCATTCAATTTTCCTGTTCTTTTTTGGCGGAATTTGCTTGCTGCTCATTTTTTCGGCTTGCGAATCTGCCTACTATCCCTCCATGCGTCAGGATGAAGCCTTTGCCTACACGGATTCAGGCATAGAAGGTGAGCAATATAATTCCATCGTAGAAAACCCATTCTTCCGTACCGATGAGCAGCCCGTTTCGACTTTTTCGGTAGATGCAGATGGCGGAGCCTACAGCAATTTCCGTCGGATCATCCGCAGCGGCCTAATCCCACCTCCGGAGGCAATCAGGACAGAAGAATTCATCAACTACTTCAACTACGACTTTCAAGAACCCAAGGCTGGAGAAGACATTAGTTTACAAGGGGAAATCAGCAGTTGTCCTTGGGCTACGGATCATCGACTGATAAGCATAGGAATCAAAGGACGGACCCTACCAGAAATTCCTACTTCTAACTTAGTACTTTTGATAGATGTTTCAGGTTCCATGAGTTCTCCTGACAAGCTGCCCCTTCTTAAAGATGCTTTGGTCTTACTGGTAGAACAATTTAGACCAGAGGATAGAATAGCTCTAGTGACCTACGCTGGCTCATCAAAAGTGGCTCTAAATTCCACTCCTGGCGATCAAAAAGAAAAAATCCTCAAAGCCATTGAAAAACTCAAGACCGGAGGCAGTACGGGGGGCGCAAAAGGAATAGCGACTGCTTACGAAATTGCCGAGGAAAACTTCATTCCCAATGGAAACAATCGGGTTGTCATGGCTACGGATGGAGATTTCAACGTCGGCATCAGCAGCCAGGAAGAACTAATTGATTTAATCGAGGAAAAAAGAGAAACGGGTGTTTTTCTCACCACCATTGGGACGGGAAGCGGAAATTATCAAGAGGGGAAAATGGAGCAAATAGCCAATCATGGCAATGGAACCTATGAGTACTTGGATGATATCAAGCAAGCCGAAAAGTTATTCGTTCATGAGTATTCCAAATTGTTTACGGTGGCAAAAGATGTCAAAGTTCAAGTAAAATTCAATCCTGAAATCATCCAGGCCTATCGCTTAATTGGCTATGAAAATCGGGTTTTGAGTGAGGAAGATTTCGAAAACGACAGTACTGATGGCGGAGAAATTGGTGCTGGTCAGACCATTGCGGCTTTATATGAAGTCGTCCCACAAATAGATATTGCGAGCAAACAAGCTCCCAGTTTTAGCGTTCAATTTAGGTACAAAAAGCCCTCCCAAAATCGAAGTCGTGCGCTGAGCTTAGAGATTGAAGATGGAGGCATGGATTTTGGCCAAGCCTCCGAAAATCATCGCTGGGCCGCTGCGGTGGCAAGTTTCGCTTTGGTTGCTCGAGGTTCAAGTCATAAGGGAACCGCTAATTTCCCCATGGTAATTAACTGGATGGAGCAGGCCTTGGAGTTTGACCCGCATAATTATCGAAGCGGTGCCCTTGAGCTAGCTAGAGAAGCAAGTCGAATGTATGATTAGTCAAACTAGCGCGCTTCTTTTAATAAGCCAGCAAACAACCAATCTGCCACCAATTGCCGATTCCTTTCTATTACCAGTCGAGCTTGGTCATTGCTGTTGCGAATATTCCCCAACTCTATGAATACAGCTGGTGGCTCTGTTTCCCGTAGCATGTGAAGGTCGCGGGTACTCACAGAACCTTGATAGCCCCTTCCCTTTCGGACCTCTTGATATTTTTGGTCCACAGTCTCTCGCATATAGTAAGCCAAGGTGCGACTGTTCTGGTCACCATTTCGGAAATAAAAGTACATATCCGTCGACTCACTCATTCGATCAGAATCTACATGGATCACTACCATGCGCTGATGATAAACACCTCGAGACCGGTTGGTCCTATAAAGGGTATTTACGGCATCTGATCGCTGAAATAGCCTATCTTTCTGCCCTGGTGGTATGGGAACATCCCCCCAACATGTCTCATCTTTATCACAAGGGAGATATTGTCCATCCCTGATTCCATCGTTGGGATCTCGCGTAATTAAATAGACGGTTGCTCCATAGGATAGCAGGTTCCAGGCCAATCTGAGGGTCACGTCATAGGCGTATTCATCCTCACACAACTGTCGGCCTCCTCGACGTCCTACGGCACCCGGATCAGCACCACCATGACCAGAAACCAAATAGTATACCTTGCCTGATAGCTGAGTATTTCTGAGCGGGACTTGTTGATATTTTTGGCCAAAAATTGCGTAGGTCCCTCGAATTTTTTCTCCAACACTCGCCCCACTGGAGAGGAGGCCGTTTTCCTCTCCGCTGTTGTCCGTGAGCATCCGGTCTAAAGGTAGTTCTTCACTTTGGCAATAAAGGCGACTATAGGGAACCCAAAGTTCTCGATCATCGCGAAAA